>JBEANZ010000022.1:0-3609 GCA_041165185.1 Verrucomicrobiota bacterium
GGCCGCGCGGATCAATTTCCCCCTCGCGCCCACGCCCGCCACCTACGGCCAGGAAGCCCTCGGCCCGATCGATCCGGGCAACAATTTCGTCGGCACCGAGACGCTCTTCGTCGCCGTGCCCTTCGACCGCGCACTGCTGCGCGAGGGCGTCAACACGATCGCCGTCGAAGTCCACCAGGCGATCTACTCCTTCCCGCCCAACGCGACCAACCCCTACCCGCGCAACGACTATTCCGATATGCGCTTCGATCTGCGCATCGTCGGCCAGACCGCGTCGGCTCCCGGCGCCGTCATCGCGCTCGCCACGCCCGGCGCGCACACCGTGCGCACGCGCATCCGCAACGGCGCCACCTGGTCGCCGCTCACCGAGGCGATTTTCGTCTCCGACGCCACGCCCGCGAGCGCCGCGAATCTCGTTGTCAGCGAATTCCACTACCATCCCGCCGACCCGACGCCCGCCGAGCTCACGGCGGGTTTCAACAACGGCAATGACTTCGAGTTCATCGAGCTGATGAACATCTCCCGCACGCAGTCCGTCGATCTCACCGGCGTGAAACTCGAGGACGCCGTCGCGTTTGATTTCACCACCGTCGCGCCGGCGCTCCGCATCTTGCCGCCGGGCGGCCGCATCATCGTCGCGGAAAATCCCGCCGGTTTCGCCGCGCGCCTTGAGCCCGGCGTGCAGCCCGTGGTGGCCGGTGCGTTTTCCGGCAATCTCTCCAACAGCAACGAGCAGATCATCGTGCGCGCCGCGAACGGCACCGTGATCAAGCAATTCACCTATCGCGATTCCTCGCCGTGGCCCGCCGAGGCCGACGGCGATGGCCCGTCGCTCGTGCTCAACAACCCGCTCACCAATCCCGATCACAACCTCGCGAGCAGTTGGCACGCGAGCCCGCCCGTCGCGCTCGCGCGCGCGACCGCCGCGCCGCCCGCCCCGCTCATCGCGGCGCAGCCGGCCGCGCAGACCGTCCTTTTTGGCGGCAGCGCCAACCTCACCGCCACCGCGACGACCACCGGCTTTGCGTGGTATCAGTGGTTGAAAGATGGCGTGCCCGTTGAGGGCGCAACGAAGGCGACCCTGTCGCTCGCCGCGCCCACTCCCGCCAACGTGGGCAACTACACGCTCGTCGTATCCAACGCCGGCGGCTCCGTCGTGAGCACGCCCGCGCGACTCGAAGTCCTCTCCGGCAGCGCGCTCGCGAACCTTTCCGTGCGCACGACGCTCGCCGCCGGTCAGACGCTCACGCTCGGCGCCGTCGTGAGCGGCGGATCGAAAGACGTGCTCATCCGCGCCGCCGGCCCCGCGCTGGGCGCCTTCGGCCTCACCGGCATGGCCGATCCTAAACTGGAACTCTTCACACCCGGCGCCACGACTCCGACGGCGACGAATGACGATTGGCCCGCTTCGCTCGCCGGCACGTTTGCCTCCGTCGGCGCGTTTGGTTTTCCCGCGGGCTCGAAGGACGCCGCGCTGAGCCAGACGGTGAGCGGGCCGTTCACCGTGCGCGCGTCGGGCACGGGGGCGGGCGTGGTGTTGGTCGAGGCCTACGACACCGCCGGCGGCCTCTCGCCGCGCCTGATCAACGTCTCCGCGCGCAACCGCGTCGGCACGGGCGCGGACATCCTGATCGCGGGAATTTCCATCGCGGGCACCGGCAGCAAACAACTCCTGATCCGCGCGGTCGGCCCGTCGCTGACCGCGTTTGGCGTCACCGGCACGCTCGCCGATCCGACGCTGCGCGTCATCGACGCGAAAGGCGTGGTCGTCGCCGCCAACGACAACTGGGCCGCCGCGCTGGCGCCGACATTCACGCAGGTGGGGGCGTTCGCGCTGACCCCCGCGAGTCGCGACGCCGCGCTGCTCGTCACGCTCCCCGCCGGCAGCACCTACACCGTCCAAGTCTCCGGCGTAAACAACGCCACCGGCGAAGCGCTGGTGGAGATCTACGAGGTGTTTTGAGGGGCGAGGGGCGAGGGGGAGGAAAGAGGAACGGAATCCACTCGCTCACGCTCGCAGCTACGGACGGGGTCGCGCGATGGGACAAACGAAATCCACTCGTTCACGCTCGCAGCTACGGGCGGGGCCGATGGATCGTAGCTGCGAGCGTGGGCGAGTGGACAGGGGCGAGCGGCCCCGAGGACCGGTAGCAGCGAACGTGAGCGAGTGGCTCAGGGGCGTTCGACGAGGCGGTTGTAGATGCGCCAGAAAAGCTCCCAGTAATCCGGGCGGCGGACGTCGAGGTCGGGGTAGCCGGCGACGCAACAGCCGTTGAACGGATAATCTGTCCACGGCGAAACGAGTTTTGCGCGCACGGGGTTCTCGAAAATGTAGTGCGCGGTGAGCTGAAACGCGGCGTGTTCGCGGTCGGATTCGCGGAGGACGTTGTCGTAGGGTTGGCGTTGCCAATCGGCGGGAGCGAGGGCGGCGCGGAGGTGTTTGCGGAGAAATTCGATGGCGATGCGTTGATCGGAGCGGTGATCGTCGAGGCCGAGCCAGAGCAGGTGGGCGTGGTCGGGCATCAGCACGTAGGCGGGGCAGGCGAGCGAATAGCGCGCGCAGGTGTGGAGGAGGGTGAGGTGCCAGGCGTGATGGAAGGCGGGCGTGAGCCAGCCGGTCGCGCGGCGTTCGGTCGTGAGCGTCCAGTGGACGAAGGCACGGCCGCGGTAGAATTCGGGGGCGAGGCGCGGGAGGTGGCCTTTTTCCACGGGCGGGCGATCCACTCGCTCACGCTCGCAGCTACCGGAATTGGGCTGGTCGGGCATGGGGAGGGGCCACTCGCTCACGCTCGCAGCTACGGGATTCGTCGTGGTTCGAGTTCATCGTAGCTGCGAGCGTGAGCGAGTGGACTGGCGAAGCGGCTGCGGACGCCCCGCTCCGCTACGCTTTCACCGGCACCTCCGCATACGCCTCCATCCCGACGCACGAGCACACGAGGTTCCGGTCGCCGTAGACGTTATCGACGCGGCCGACGGCGGGCCAGAACTTGCTCGCGCGCGTGTGGCGATCCGGGAAGGCGGCGAGTTCGCGCGAATAGGGGCGCGCCCACGTGTCGGCGCACACGACTTTCGCGGTGTGCGGGGCGTGCTTGAGCGGGTTGTTCGCGCGGTCGGACGCGCCGTTCGCGACGGCCTGCATCTCGCCGTGGATCGCGATCATCGCGTCGCAGAAACGATCGAGCTCGGCCTTCGATTCGCTTTCCGTCGGCTCGATCATGAGCGTGCCGGGGACGGGGAACGAGAGCGTCGGCGCGTGATAACCGTAGTCCATCAGGCGCTTCGCGGCGTCCTCGGCTTCGAGGCCGTGTTTTTTCCAGCCGCGCAAATCGACGATGCACTCGTGCGCGACGAGGCCGGCGTTGCCGCGGTAGAGCACGGGGAAAAACGGATCGAGCCGGCGCGCGACGTAGTTGGCGTTGAGGATGGCTTTCTTCGTCGCGTCGGTGAGGCCGTCGGGACCCATCATGCGGATATACATCCAGGAGATGACGAGGATGCTGGCGCTGCCATAGGGAGCCGCTGAGACGGCGCCGTTTTGTTGAACGTTGAAAGTTGAAGGTTGAAGGCCGCCTGGCTGAGAGCTGACGGCTGAGAGCTGAGAGCTGAAGA
>JBEANZ010000023.1:0-5018 GCA_041165185.1 Verrucomicrobiota bacterium
TCAAACGTGAACAACACATGGTGCCACTCGCCCGGCGTCAGCGCGGTTCCGGCGGTGCCGCTCGGCGCGAAATCAGAACGCCCGCCGCGCAGCCGCACGCCGATTTTTCCTTTGTCGAGAAACACTTCCCAGCCCGCGCCGCGCTCGCCGGCGTCGAGTGACGAAACCAGCGGGCCGCTGGGTGTGCCGGTGATGCGCACGAGGAGCCCGATGCTGTCCGACTCCTCGCGCCGCAGCGGGATGCCGGCGCCGAGCACGACGCTGCGGCCCTCGCCGTCGAGACGCTTGGCAGGACCATAGGGACCCGCGAAAGCTGGGGGTGAATTGTCTGTCGTAGGGCTGCCGCTTGCCGGCACGCCGTCGCGATTATCACGTGCGTCGCTCGCTGGCGCGACGGCCAGCAGCCGCCCAACGAGCGGTGCGTGCAGCGGCACATCGAATTCCTTGGGCGGCACCGTCAGCGATTTCGCCGACACGAGCCACGCCGCGAAATCCTCGTCGGCCGCCTTCGCGCGAGCCTTCTGCGCGGCGCGCAGCGATTCGATTTCACCCTGCAACGCCTCCCAGCGCGCGCGGTCACCGACGGCGGGCACGAAGAGATTCGGCTTCGTGTCGGCCACATTGCCGTCCATCGCCGGCATGGTGTTGTTGCGGAAAAACGCCGTGAGTGCGTAGAAATCGCGCTGCGCGATCGGGTCGAACTTGTGGTCGTGACACGCCGCGCATCCCGTCGTGAGCCCGAGCCAGACCGTGCTCATCGTCTCGACACGATCCTTTGCGTAGATGGCCTCATATTCCGCGGCGATGGCACCGCCCTCGCTGGTCGTCGGGAGGCAGCGGTTGAAACCGGAAGCAATTTTCTGCTCGAGCGTCGCATCGGGCAACAGGTCGCCGGCCATCTGCTCGAGGGTGAACTGATCGAACGGGAGGTTTTTCCGAAACGCGTTCACGACCCAGTCGCGGTAGGGCCAGATCGAGCGGAAGTTGTCGATGTGGATGCCGTGGGTGTCGGCGTAACGAATCGCGTCGAGCCACTGCCGTGCGAAATGCTCTGCGCTCGCGTCGCTCGCCAGCAAGCGATCGACCGCGCGTTCATAAGCGGCCGGCGAAGAGTCGCGCGTGAATGCGGCAATCTCCTCGGGCGTCGGCGGCAGGCCGGTGAGATCGAGCGTGACGCGGCGGAGCAGGCGGGCGGGCTCCTCGGGTTTCGCGGGCGCGAGCTTCTCCTTTTCGAGGCGCGCGAGAACGAAAGCGTCGAGGGGATTTTCGATTTTGGATTTTCGATTCTCGATTTTCGGAATCGCGGGACGCATCGGCGCGATCAGCGACCAGTGCGGCTGATATTCCGCGCCCTCGGCGATCCAGCGTTTGAGCAGTTCCTTTTCCGCCGGCTTGAGCGCCTTGTGCGAATCGGGCGGCGGCATGACCTCCTCGGTGTCGGTCGAAAAAATCCGCTCCACGAGCGCGCTCGCCTCCGGGCGGCCGGGCGTGATGGCCGGGGAGTTCTCGCGTTTCGCCGTCGCAAACTCGAAGCGGTCGAGCCGGAGCTTCGCCTTGCGCCCTGCCGAGTCCGGCCCGTGGCACGCGAAGCAGTTCTCCGCGAGGATCGGTTGGATGTGCTCGTTGAACGCGAGCTTGGGGGGCGCGCCGCGCGCGGCGATCGCGATGAGCGCGCAGGCGAGCGCGACGAAAACAGGGCGGAGGGCTTGGTGGCGGGACATCGGGGCGGGCGGCGGCGACACGCCCCACGCAAGGAGACGCGGCGGCGAAACACAATCCGTTTGGCGGGGAAAAACCGGCGCGGCCCGCGCTCCGGCGCGATTGTGCTCAAGTCCGTTTTCCGCGTGCCGATGGAAGCCTCAGCCACATGTCCCTTGACGCTCCCATGTTGGCGACGGCCCCCGCCGCGCCCTACTCCGATGAGACGATCGCCCGTCGCGTCGCGGCGTGCCCGAAGCTCGCTTCGCTCCAGAGCGTCAACCGCGCCCTCGGTGATCTCGTGCGCTCGGACGGCAGCCTCAACTCCCAGATCGCCGAGGTCATCCGGCGCGACCCGTCGCTTTCGGCGCGCCTGTTGCGCATGGTCAACTCGGTTTACTTCGGCCTCTCCACGCGCGTGAACAACATCGAGGAGGCCGTGTTTTTCCTCGGGCTGCGCCAAATCCGCGAACTCTCGATGGCCACGCCCGTCATCGAGGAGCTCGAGCAGCTCCAGCAAAAGATGGCCGTCTCCCTCCCGTGGAAGGAGCTGTGGAACCACAGCATCGGCTCCGCGATCCTCACGCGCGAGATCCTCGCCTCCACGCCGTTTCACATCGACGACGACACGGACTACCTCGTCGGCCTCCTGCACAACGTCGGCAAGGTCGTCATGGCGTATGCGTTTCCCGACGAGCTCTGCGCGCTGTTCGAAATGCCCGCCGCCGATCCCGCCGCCGTCGCGCGGAACGAACGCGAGCTCATCGGCTGGGATCACGCGCGGATCGGCGCCGAATATCTCCGCCGCCACCAGCTCTCCGAGGAAATCGTCCACGCCGTCGCCTATCACAACGAGCCCGACCGCGCGCCGCGCCATCGGCTGTTCGCCGCCGCCGTGCAGGTCGCCGACTACCTCGTGCGCCACCGCGGCATCTCGGGCGGCTTCGAGCGGATCGAGCCCATCGCGGACGACGCGTGGGTGGACCTCGCCGGCTGGAAAATCCTCTACGGCGCCGACGGCCCCGAGACCATGCTCGCCCGCGCCTCCATCGCCAACTCCCTCCAACGCCTCCCGGCGATGTTGCAGGGCCTCGTGTAGGTTTTCCCGATGCTGATCCACGTGGAAACGGAGCCGCCGTTCGCGTCGCTCGCGGACCCCGCCGACGCCCCGGCGGAAAACTGGCTCGGCGCCTGGGCCACCAGCGCCGACTGCGCGTATTGCCGCACCGCCGCCGGCAAGATCCTCGCCGCCAACCAGTCTTTCGCCCGCAAATTCGGCCGCGCCCCGGCGACGCTTGCCGGCGCCGACGTCGCCGAGCTGCTCCATCCCGACGACGTGCCCACGCTGCGCGCCGCCGCCACCGATCTCGCGCGCCCGCCGCACCGCGCGACCAGCCAGCACCGCTGGGTCACGCCGCAGGGCGTGCGGTGGTTTACGTGGGATGAGGTCGCCGTGTCCGTCGACGGCGGCGTGGTCCACGCCATCCGCGCCGTCGGCCGCGACATCACGCGCCAACGCCTCGCCGAGGAGCAGTTCTACCGCCTCTCGCGCGCCGTCGAGCAGTCCCCCGTCTCCATCGCGATCACCGATCTCGATGGGCGCGCGCAATACGTGAACTCCAAGTTCATCGCCGTCACCGGCCTCACGCTCGAGGACATCCTCGACCGCCGCATCGAGGTCCTGCGCGACGGCCATCCCGACGAGGCGTCCTACGCGCGCTTCTGGGATGCGCTCCGCGCCGGCGGCGAATGGCGCGGCGAACTCGCCACCCCGCGCGCCGGCGGCGGCACGATTTGGGAATCCGTGAAGGTTTCCTGCCTGCGCGGCGCCACCGGCGAGATCACGAATTTCCTCTGCCTCCGCGAGGATGTCTCCGAGCGCAAGCAGCTCGAGCTCGAGCTGCGGCAGGCGCAGAAAATGGAGAGCCTCGGCACGATGGCCGGCGGCATCGCGCACGATTTCAACAACCTCCTCGCCATCATCAACGGCTACGCCGAATTCTGCCAGCAGGGCGCGACCGAGCCCGAGGTCTTGCAGAAGGGCCTCCGCGAAATCCACCGCGCCGCCCAGCGCGCCAGCGGCCTCGTGAAACAGATCCTCACCTTCTCCCGGAAGACGGAGGTGAAGTTCGCCCCGATGGATCTCAACCTCCTCGCGCGCGAGATCGTCGGCCTGCTCGCGGAGACGTTTCCGCGCACCGTCACCTTTCAAACCCGCCTCCACGATCGGCTGCCGCCGCTGCTCGCCGACCAAAACCAAATCCAGCAGATCGTGCTCAACTTCTGCGTCAACGCCCGCGACGCCATGCCGCAGGGCGGCGCCATCACGCTCGCCACCAGCACGCACGCCGGCGCCGAACTCGCGCGCCTCGGCGCCGATCCCGCGCGCACCTACGCGCGCCTCGCCGTCGGCGACACCGGCGTCGGCATGTCGCCCGCCGTGCGCGCGCGCATCTTCGAACCGTTTTTCACCACCAAGCCCGTCAACCAGGGCACGGGCCTCGGCCTCGCGGTCGTTTACGGAATCGTCGTCGCGCACCACGGCTTCATCGACGTCGAGAGCGCGCCCGGCGCGGGGAGCACGTTCAGCGTTTACCTCCCGTGTGCCGAGACCGCCGTGATCGCGCCCGTCGCCGGCCCCGGCGGCGAGTGGTTTCCCGGCGGGCGCGAGACCATCCTCATCGTCGACGACGAAGACGCGCTGCGCACCCTGCTCGCCGGCACCTTGAGCCGCAAGGGCTACGCCACCGCGACCGCCGCCACCGGCCTCGAAGCCATCGAACTCCTCGCCGAACCCGCGCGCAAAATCGACGCCGTGCTCCTCGATCTCAACATGCCCGGGGCCACCGGCCTCGAGGTGTTGAAATTCGCGCGCGCCTGCCGCCCGGGCCTGAAGGTGCTCGTGATCAGCGGACACGTCACGCCGGACGCGCGCCAAAAATTCGGCCAGCTCGGCCACGACGAGTTCATGCAGAAACCGTATAAACTCGAGGACCTCGGCCGCCGCCTGCGCCAGCTCCTCGACGCCGCGCCCACGAGCGCGAACTGACGGCCGCGCCAGCGCGCCGACACGGTGCGGCGCGGTCGCCGCCGATTGCATTTCAGTCCCGGCGCGCACGTGCCGATAGGAACGCGGGCAGAATCAGGACCATCCACCACCATGGAACGCTTCCTTCGAAATGAATCACCGCGAACCACCGCAGTTGCCGGTCGGCGCGCTTCGGGCCTTGCGTTGTCTCTCGCTGTTGCTGGTGCCGGCCCTCGTGCCGCGCTCCGCCCAGTCCACCCCCCGCGCGCGCACCGCCGCGGGCGCGGCGCTC
>JBEANZ010000024.1:0-3147 GCA_041165185.1 Verrucomicrobiota bacterium
CCATGCTCACTCCGCTCCTCGCCGGCGTCGCCGCGCACGGTGCCGACTCCGCCGCGCCGACCTACTCGCCCGCCACCGACACGCTCGTTTACGTCGGCACCTACACCGGCCCGAAAAGCAAGGGCATCTACGCCTTCAAACTCACCACGGCCCACACCGCCGCGGGCGCCGTCCCCGCACTCGTGCCGCTCGGCCTCGCCGCCGAATCGCCGAGCCCGGCCTTCCTCGCGGTCGACACGAAACGCCGCCTCGTCTTCGCGAGCAACGAAATCGACAACTTCAACGGCGAGCGCACCGGCTCCGTCAGCGCCTTCGCGGTCGATCCCGCGACAGGCAAACTAAATTTCCTCAACAGCGTCTCCTCCGGCGGCCCCGGTCCGTGCCACCTCGCGCTTGATGCGACGGGGAAAAATCTCGTCGTGGCCAACTACAGCGGCGGCAGCACGGCGGTCTTGCGCGTCGGTGCCGACGGCCGGCTCGGCGCGCTGACCGCGCGCATCCAGCACGTCGGCAAGAGCGTCCACCCGCAGCGCCAGGAAGCCCCGCACGCGCACTGCGCGACCCTCGCGCCCGACAACCGCTTCGCGCTCATCTGCGATCTCGGGCTCGATCAAGTGTTGGTTTACCGCCTAGACGCCGAGCGCGGCACGTTGACGCCGGCGGCGACGCCGTTTGCGAGGCTCGCCCCCGGCGCCGGCCCGCGCCACCTCGCGTTTCGCCCCGACGGAAAGTTCGCCTACGTGATCAACGAGCTCGCCTCGACGGTCACGACCTTCGCCTACGACGCCGCGAGCGGCCGCCTGACCGAAGTCGCCACCGTCTCGACGCTGCCCGCCGCCTACGCGGGAAAATCCACCACCGCCGAAATCGCGGTGCATCCCTCGGGCAAATTCCTCTACGGCTCGAACCGCGGCCACGACACACTCGCGCTCTTCGCGATCGATGCGACGAGCGGCCGGCTCACCGCGACCGGCCACGAGGAAATCGGCGGCAAGATCCCGCGCCACTTCGCGCTCGATGCCGCCGGCAAGATCGCGATCACGGAGAATCAAAACTCGGACACGATGGTCGTGCACCGCATCGATCCGGCGAACGGAAAATTCCTCCCGCTCGGCCAATCCGTAGCCGTGCCCTCGCCGGTGTGCGCGGTCTTCCTGCCGCCGACGGCGGGGGTGGCGCGGTAGATTTCCGGCGGTGGATTTTCACGTCAGCGTAGTCGCCGCGAGCAGCGGGTAGCGCTGCGATGTCACGACCATCGAGTGGTCGCGGCCCTGCGGCACCAGTCCTCACGGTCGCGCTCAATGGTCGAGCGGTGTAGTCGTGCGGTATCGCAGCGATCAAACGCGGGAACGAAGGGGATCCGGAATGGCGACGCCGGACATTAATTTTGTTGCGCAATAAAAATAGTGCGCAATCTGTCCGTTGCATGGACATCAAGATCGGCCCGCCCGTTTCGGCAGGGAATTTCTATCCCCGCCCCGAGCTTATCAGCCGGATGCTCAGGACCTTGGAGCACGCCCACGTGGTTTTCCTCGGGCCGCGTCGAACGGGAAAGACCTCCTGCCTACGCCACGTGCTGGGCACGCCGCCGACGGGCTACGTCCCCATCCTGATCGATCTGGAGCCGTTTGATAGCGTCGAGGCCTGGCTCGGGGCGATGGTTTCGCAGCTTCGAGTTGAACTGGAGAAGCCGGGACCGAAGGCGCCTTGGATTCTCCAAAAGGGCGCGAATTTCCTGAGACGAATCGAAGGACTCACGATCGCCGGCCAAGGCATCAAGCTCGCCCAAGCGGTCGAGAAAAGCGCACCTTGGCGGGCGCGGGCCGACGAGTTCCTCGGGCTGCTCAAGGAGACCAACGCTCCGGTGCTCTTCCTGTTGGATGAGTTTCCCGTCTTCCTTAATCACCTCGCGCGCAAGAGCAGCAAGGAGGAGGTCGAGGCGTTGTTGAACTGGTTCCGCGCCGCCCGGCAGGACTTGGTGAACCACGCGCCGCGGTTTCTGGTTACGGGCTCCATCGGGCTCAAGGGTGTCGTCCGCCGCTTGGGCCTGGCGCCGACGATCAACGATTTCGACACGCTGGAAATCCCGCCGCTCGCCGAGGCCGAAGCGCTGGATTTCTTGAAGACGCTCGCGCGTGACAACGGCGTGCCGCTCACCGTCGCCGGTGCCCGACGTATCCTGCGGCTCCTCGGCGGGCTGTGGCCGATCTTGCTCCAGCTCTTTGTTTCGGAAATCCGCGAGGCCCATTTCAAGAAAGCCCCGACCAAGGCCGAGCTGGACCGCATCTATCGCGACTGCCTCGTGGGCGGCCCGCGCAACGAGTATTGCGCCGGGATGTTCACGCGGCTCAAGGACGTGTTCTCCGTGAGTGAGTGCCGGCTGGCCCAGGAAATCCTCAAGGCGCTCTGCCGGACGGACGCCGCGTTTTCGCGGGACGATTTTGAGTCCATCCATGCCCGGCTGGTTCCGCTGCCCGAGCAACGCGCCCTGCACGCCGACGAACTCGACTACGTGCTCGATGCGCTGAAACACGACGGCTACCTGCGGCAGGAGAGCGACGGCGCGCAGGGCACGCGCTTTGCCTCGAATATCCTGCGCGACTTCTGGCGGCGGAAAACCTCCTGACCGCGATGAACTCGACCGTCCCCTTCGCGCTCTACAATCCCGCGCTGCTTTCCGCCGACGCGCTGCTCGGTGAATTCGTTGCCCGGCAGCCGTTGCTCGAAACGCTCCTCGACACAATCCGCCAAAACGCCCCGGGCCACGCCCCCCAGCACGTGCTGCTCGTCGGCCCGCGCGGCATGGGCAAGACCACGACCCTCTGGGTCATCGCCCACCGCGTCGCCCGCGATGCCAAGCTCGCGCGGGCGTGGCAGCCGGTGGTGTTCGATGAGGAAAGCCGGCGCGTGGGCGACCTCGCGGATTTTTGGCTCGAAGCGATCCGGCAGTGGGAGCACGCGACCAAGGATCCCGGCGACCGCACCAAGGCGCTGCTCGACGAAGCGGCGCCCGACATCGAGGACCGCGCACGAAAAATCTTTCTGGACGCCGTCGGCCGCAGCGGTCGCCGGGCGCTGCTCCTCATTGACAACCTGAACGACGTGCTCGCCTCCATCAGCGATCCCGAGCCGCTGCACCGCTTGCGC
>JBEANZ010000025.1:0-13231 GCA_041165185.1 Verrucomicrobiota bacterium
AGGTTGGCGAGGGCCACGCCGGAATCGCGATAACGCATCCACCACCCGCCGGCCTCGGCATACTTGCCCTGCACGTAGGGCACGTAGCCGAGGTAATACTCCGCCTGCGCCCGCTCGAACAGCGCGTCGCCGTTGCGCGGCTGGCGCGCGGCGAGGGCCGCCGTCCGCTGGTGGGCCGCGGTGAATGATTCGGTGGCACCGGCGTAATGCATTCGCGCGAGGTAGATCTGGCCGATCTGCGTAAACAATTTGGCGTGCTGCGTATTCGAACGGTCCGTCAGATCGCGCGGGTCGAGTGACTGGAAATACGCCATCACCCGCTTTGCCACGTCGTCGAGCGCGTCGAGCTGGTCGGCCTTTCTCAGCCGGCCTTCCAAATCCTCAAGCATCTGGGCCATGACCAACTCGCTGTTTTCCCCGCGGCGCTGCGCATCGTTCCGGGCCACGATCGCCGATTCCCGCGCGCGCATCGCCAGCACCGCCAGCCCGAGCGTAATCGCCATGCCTGCCACCGAAGCGGACGTAATCCAAAACATCCGCCGGTGGCGGCGCTGCATCTCGCGTTGCCGCAAGTCGTCGAAGCCCACGCCGAGCAGCCCCGCGACGAGTCGGAGAAAGGCATCCTCTTTCCCGTCGGCGTGCGGGCGCGCGTCGGCCGCGATCAGCTCGATCGGTTGCTCTGGTAACACGCCCTGTGACCCGACCGCGAAGCGCAGCGCCGGCGGGAAACACTCCGTCGCCGCCTCCGCGGCGTTCGGTTCACCGTCGACGATCAGCGCAAACACCCGGTCGCTGCGGCCGAGGCGTTTGAAGGCGAGCACCTCCTGGTTGACCCACCGCGAACGCGCCGCCGTCCGCGAACAGATCACGATGAGCGTCGCCGATTGCTCCAGCGCCGCCTGCACCGCCTCGCCGAGATCGTCGGCCGTGGGCAACTCGTCGCGGTCGCGAAAAATCGGCGCGAGGCGCGGCCCGATTTCGCCGATCGGCGCGGCGCGACCGTGAAAACGCTGAGGCACGCGGTAGCCCTCGAGCCGCCGCAACAGCCACGTGGCCCACGTCGTATCCGCGTGGCTGTAGCTGATGAACGCCCGGTAGCGCGCGGGCGGCACGGCGTTGGTGGAGGGAATGGGTTCGCCCATGGCGGAGAGTTTGACGGACGAAAACGACGGCGGCGGTGACGAGTCGGAAGCCGGGGTGGCGACGGCGATTGCTGCGCGCCTGACCCCCGGTCTCGCGGAAGCAAAGGGCTCGGCCGCGTTTCCGCGAGCCGAATGTCGGCACGCGTCGCCGCGGCACCGCGCGCCGCGCCCGCCACACGGGAAATCACTTTGACGGATCGGGCGGTCGTGCGCATGGTCCGGCCCACTTGAAACCCGCCGAACTTTCCCCGCTGGCCAAAGCCGGCCACGACCTGATGGACGTGATCCGGCCGCTGTTCGCCGAGCACCATTTCATCACCATCCTCTGCGCGTTTTTCGCGGTGATGATGACGCTGAGTTTCTACCGTTTCCTCCGCAGCATCAACCCGGCGCTCGTGGCGTTTATTTTCGTCCTCATCTTCGGGCTGCTGTTCCTGCACTGGACCGTGACGCGCTCCGAGCCCGCGTTTCTCACGCCCGTCGTCGAGAAGGTCGCGCCGTTTTTCCCGTCCGCGCCGCGCCCGCGGGACGGTGGCGTGGCCGCGGAGAAAAAATCCCCGCCGCCGCCCGCCAAGAAGTGACGCGGCGCCCGCCGCCTACTTGCCGAGTTTTTTCAGCGCCTTGTTGATCTTCTCGAGATCGCAGGCCTCGGGATCGTAGTCGGGGCCGAGCCACTCGAGCCACTCGCGGCCGAGGTCGGTGTGCGGCTCCTTGATGCACGCGAGCATGTCGTGAAACGCCTCCAGCCCGCCGCAATCCTCGGGCGGGCCGGCGCGCTCGCCGCCGATGCACGCGGGGAAAAACGCGCCCTTCTCCGGCGCGGATGTCTTCTCGACCTTCACATCCACCTGCCAGCCCTCGCCGAAATGGTAGCCGTAGGTGAACCGCTCGCGGTGTTCCAAATCGAGATCGGCGAGGGTGATGTCGCGGTCGTCCTCGATCATGAGTTCGTCGCGTTTGAGCGGGTTGCCGAAGCGGAGGTCGTCGAGGTTGAAGGCGTGCGTCTGGTAGTCGAACCAGTCGAACGCGATCTGGATCGTGTCGTGGAGACGCGAGAGCCACATCGACTCGCGCACGACGAGGCGCCGCCAGATCGCGGGTTGGCACGCGACGACCTTGAGGTGGAGCGTGAACACGCGGTCGGCGGGCTTTTTTTTCAGCGGCGAGCCCTTGCCTTCGTGGAGACCAATCATGCGGGCGGCGAGTTGAGCGGCGCGGCGCGCGGCGCGCAAGCGCGCGGCTAGAACTGCCGGTAGTAGCGGGCCGGGGCGTCCGGCGGCGGCGCGACGCGCCAATACGTCGGCGCGGCGCGGTCGAAGGTCTTCGCAAACGCGCGGCGCCCGAGCGCGCGGCGCACGAGGCCCGTCGGTGCAAAGAGCAGCAGGTAGAACGCGACGAGCACGGCGTTGCCCACGACAAACCCGATCGCGCCGGCTGCGCCATGCCACGCGACGTAAGACGGCCGCGCGATCTGCGGCACGAGATAAAAAACGATCCCGAGCGCTGCGCCCGTGCCGCCGAGCGTAAGCGCCGGCGCGGTCGCGAACTCCCACGTGCCCGCGTGCCAGCGCTGCACGAGGAGAATGATGAGGGCGGCGCACGGAAATCCCACGACGAGGCTCGCGGCGAATTTGCGGCGCGCGCGACGGTCGGGGCGCCAGTTGATTTCCTGAAACGGGTTGAGCACGGCGGGGAAACGGGTGGGTCAATCGCGCGCGAAACGGGCGAGGTGGTCTCGGCGTTCGGCGTCTCTGGGCGCGCGCTGGTCGGCGCGGCGCAGCACGAAGTTTTCTAGGACAAGCACGTCCATTTCAGTCGCGAGGAAACAGCGGAGCGCGTCGTCCGGCGTGCAGACGAGGGGCTCGCCGCGGACGTTGAAGCTCGTGTTGATCAGGACGGCGCAGCCGGCTTGGCGCTTGAATTCGACGAGCAGCCGGTGGAAGCGCCCGTGGCGGGCGGCGTCGACGGTTTGCACGCGCGCGGAAAAATCGACGTGCGTCACGGCCGGAATTGTCGAGCGCGCGACGGCGGCGCGTTTTCGCAAATCGGGATCGTGGACGAGCGCGGTGTCGGCGGCGGTCGGGGCGCGGCGGAGCGCGGGGCGCACGTCGGCGACGAACGTCATGCAGGGCGATTCGCGATCGAGTTCGAAATAGTCGGCGGCGTCCTCGGCGAGCACGGCGGGCGCGAAGGGGCGGAACGACTCGCGGAATTTCACGCGGAGATTCAGGCGCGACTGCATCGCGGGGTCGCGCGGGTCGGCGAGAATGCTGCGGGCGCCGAGGGCGCGCGGGCCGAACTCCATGCGGCCGTGAAACCAGCCGACGATTTCGCCGGCGGCCAGCGCGGCAGCGGTGGTGCGGAGCAACGCGGCCTCGTCGTCGAGGCGCTCGTAGCGCACGCCGGCGCGGTCGAGGACGGGTTGGATTTCGGCGTCGCGAAACGCGGGACCGAGGAGCGCGCCGCGCATCGCGTCGCGCCCGGCGGGCGCGCGCGGATGGCCGAGCAACTGGTGGTGGACGAAAAGCGCGGCGCCGAGCGCGCCACCGGCGTCGCCGGGAGCGGGTTGCACAAAAATGCCGTCGAAAATTTTCGCGCGCGCGAGGCGGCCGTTGGCGACGCAGTTGAGCGCGACTCCGCCGGCGAGGCAGAGGTGGCGCGCGCCGGTGAGCCGCCGCGCCTCGCGTGCCATACGCAGCACCGCCTCCTCGGTCACGTGTTGAATCGAGGCGGCGAGATCCATTTCGCGTTGGGTGATTGGCGACTCGGGAGTGCGGGGCGGGCCCCCGAAAAGCGTTTCCATTTTTTTCGCGGTCATGCGCAGGCCGGCGCAGAAATCGAAGTAACTCAGGTCGAGCGCGAGCGAGCCGTCGGCCTTGAGATCGACGAGGTGCGCGAGGATGGCGTCGGCGAAGCGCGGGCGGCCGTAGGGGGCGAGGCCCATGAGCTTGTATTCGCCGGAGTTGACCTTGAAGCCGCAGAAAAAAGTCACCGCGCTGTAGAGCAGGCCGAGCGAGTGCGGGAAGCCCAGCGTTTTCAGGAGCGCGAGGCGGTTGCCTTTCCCGTGCGCGATCGTGGCGGTGTCCCACTCGCCGACGCCGTCGATGGTGAGGATGGCGGCCTCGTCGAACGGCGACGGAAAAAACGCGCTCGCCGCGTGCGCCTCGTGGTGCCGCGTAAACACGATCTCGCGGCGGAGGCGGCCGCCGAGGGCGCGGCGGATTTCGCGCGGGAGGCGGAGCTTCGTGCGCAGCCACGGCGGCAGCGCGGCGAGAAACGCGCGCAGGCCGCCGGGCGCGAAGGCGAGGTGCGTCTCGAGCATCCGGTCGAACTTGAGAAACGGTTTCTCGTAAAACACGACGTGATCGATCGCGTCGGCGGTGACGCCCGCCTCGCGCAACACGTAGTCGACCGCGCGCGCGGGGAACGCGGCGTCGTGCTTGAGACGCGTGAAGCGGTCCTCCTGTGCGGCGGCGATGATTTCGCCGCCGGCCACGAGGCACGCCGCGCTGTCGTGGTAGTAGCCGGAAAGGCCGAGGATGAGCGGGGCGTGCACGGGGCGTCGCGCGATTGAGCGGCGCGCCCGGAAAAAAACAAGGCCGCGCCGCGCGCGCCGCGGATCACGCGACCGCGAACGTGAAGCGACCCGAGGGCCGCGCCGGCTCGAACCACTCGGACGCGGTGGCGCCGCGCGCAAATTCCGGGCACGCGGCGGCGATGAGCGCGAGGAGGTTTTGACGCGCGCGGGCGATGCGGCTTTTCACCGTGCCGACGTTGAGCGAAAGCGCGGCGGCGATCTCGTCGTAGGGGAGGTGTCGGGCGTTGCGCAGGGTGAGGATTTCGCGTTGGCCGGGCTCGAGTTGCGCCATGCACGCGGCGACGAGATCGGCGAATTCGCGCGTGACGGCCTCGCGCGCCGGATCGGCGACGGGCGCGGCGACGAGATCGGTAAAGGTGGCGGTCGAGTCCTCGCCGAGCGGGCAGTCGAGCGAGAGCGTGTCCTGACGGCGACGGCGGAAAAAATACCAGTAGCGGTTGCGCGCGAGGTTGACGGTGATGCGGTGGAGCCAGGTCGCGAGGGACGAGTCGCCGCGGAAGCGCGCGAGCCCGCGGTGCGCGCGGAGAAACGCATCCTGCGCAATCTCCTCGGCGTCGGCGCGGTTGCGGAGGAGACCGAGGGCGATGGTGAAAATGCGCTCGCGGTGGCGCGCCATGATTTCGACGAAGGCGGCCTCGTCGCCCGCGACGAAGCGCCGGACGAGCACGGCGTCGCGGCGCGCCTCGGCGAGGGAGGTTTCGCGGCGACGGGCGGAGGCGGCACAGGGGCGGGCGGAGTGGAGCGGGGCGGGAGGCGCAGAAGGCTTCATGGGCAACGGGACGGGGGAGGCGACGCGGGTTTGCCGAAACCATTAACTCGGCGCGTGCCAACCGCGCGCGGCGGCGGCGTAAACCTCGGAGCGCTGAGCCGCTTAGGATTTTCGGGCGAAACGGGGCCGACGCCGCGACGCCGAAAAATCGTGCAGGACGGGGCGCGCGGCTGGGTGCGGCCGCGCAATTCGCACGAAGCGGATCGGGAAAATTCGCGCGACGTCACGGTGCGGTTACGTCGAGGGTGAGTCCTTGACTCAGCGATGGGCCGGACGTTCGCTTCGCCGTCCGCAGCGCCGGAAAGCACACCGTCCGACCGACCACATCAACCGTCTCCCACCATGCAAAAATCGACCGCCCGATCCTTCGTTTACGCCCTGCTCACGGCCCTGGCCGTGATGCTGTTGCCCCAGGCCTCCGCCCAAATCGTCACCGCCGGCATGACCGGCGTCGTCCGTGGCTCCGACGGCAAACCGCTCCCGCGCGTGGCCGTGACCGCGACGCACACACCGACCAACGCCTCGTTTACCGCCACCACAAACGACTCCGGCCGCTACAATTTCCGCGGCATCCCGGTCGGCGGTCCCTACACCGTCACTGCCAAGTCCGCCGGGCAGGCCGACGCGGTCGCGACCGACATCACCAGCGAGCTCGGCTCCGACATCGAGGTCGACCTCGCGTTCAAGTCCGAGATCGTCACGCTTGAGAAATTCTCGGTCTCCGCCAGTCGCGCCGAGCTCGATCCCTCCGCCAACGGGGCCGGCGTCGTGCTCGGCAGCGAGCGCCTCTCCACCAAGCCCACCTCCGAGCGCTCGCTCGCCGACATGATTAGCGCCGCGCCGCTCGTCACGCTCCGCGCGACCTCTGGTGACCGCGAGGAGTCGCAAATCTCCGCCGTCGGCCAGAACAACCGCTTCAACTCGATCACGATCGACGGCGCACGCATCAACGACCAGTTCGGACTCAACGGCACGGGCCTCGCCTCGTTCTTCAACCCGCTCTCGCTCGACACCATCGACCAGCTCTCCGTGCAGATTTCGCCCTACGACGTGCGCCTGGCCAACTTCACCGGCGCGTCCATCAACGCGGTGACCAAGAGCGGCACGAACAAATTCCACGGTTCCGCCTACTACTATTTCCGCGGCGACCACCTCCTCGGCCAGCGCCTCCTCGGACCCAACCAGCGCGAGCGCGAGCTGACCAACACCACGATCATCCCCCGCCTCCAACGCGAGACCAAGGGCGCCACCCTCGGCGGCCCGATCGTCCAAAACAAACTCTTCTTCTTCCTGAACTACGAAAAATTCGACAGCGAGAGCAACGGCCGCGACCCGCTCTTCACCACTCCCAGCGAGACCGCGATCCTCGCCAAGCTGAACCAGATCAGCACCGCCGCCGGCCGCAAGATCGACTGGGGCGGGCCCATCACCGGCTCCACGGTCAACGAAATGAAAGACAAGAAATACATCGCGAAAATCGACTGGAACATCGCCACCGGCCAGCGCCTGAGCGCCCGCCTCTCCAAGACCGAGGGCGAGGTCCCGCAGTTCGGCAACTTCGCCAACTCCAGCCTCACCAACGCCAGCGTCACCGGCGGCCCCGTCACCACCAGCTCCGGCCATTTCTATTCCCAACAACGCGTCGAAAACGCCAAGGCCCTCCAGCTCTTCAGCCAGTGGACGCCCGACTTCAAGACCGAGATCAAATACTCCGTCACGGCCCAGGACCAACTCACCCCCGTCAGCACTGTCGCCCCGATCACCATGATCACCGGCCTCACGGGCACGAACCTCCTCACCAACACCCCCATCACCAACGGTAGCTACGTGGTCGGCACGGAGTTCAACCGCCACGGCAACCAAATCTTCGTCGACACCCAGCAGATGAGCGCCATCGGCGACTACTTCTGGAAAAACTTCGTCTTCACCGCCGGCGCCGAACGCGAGAAATCCAATTTCTTCAACCTCTTCCGCAACGGCTCCTACGGCAGCGTCTCTTTCCGCACGCTCGCCGACTTTCTCGCCGACACCAACGCCAGCGTTTCGCGCAACTACTACGATCCGGCGGCGCGCCCCGTGGCCGACATCTCGAAGTTCTCCACGACCGGACTTTTCGCGCAGGCGAAGTGGGACATCGATCGCCGCCTGAATCTCAACTTCGGCCTGCGCTACGAATTCTCCGCCGCGCCCCTCCGCCCCGCGCTCAACACCGCCCTCCTCGCCGCCACCGGCTTCAAGAACACCGGTTCGCTCGACGGCGTGACGACCCTCTCGCCCCGTGTCGGCTTCAACTGGTCGGTCGACGAAGATCGCACGATGCAGCTCCGCGGCGGCGTCGGCCATTTCCTCGGCCGCTCGCCCTGGGTCTTCTTCTCGAATTCCTTCGGCAACACCGGCGTCGGCACGTTTACCCGCTCCTCGACGGATGCCACCAACCCGCTCCCCAGCACGCTCACCGGCTACCTCGCCACCTTCGACCCCGCCAATCCCATCGGCACCGGCGCCGACAATCCCGCCCTCCGCCGTGCCGTCGCCTTCAACGACGACAAGATCCGCCTCCCCGCCGTCTGGCGCGCCAACCTCGCGGTCGACCGCAAACTCCCCGCGCTCGCCTCCACGGTCGGCCTCGAACTCGTGCACTCAATCGTCGCCTCCGGTCTTCGCACCACCGACGAAAACCTGAAGCCGACCACGATCGGCGCGGACGGTCGCCAGCGTTTCGCCGGCACCCCGGCGACCCTGGCCAACGCCCTCTTTCCCGCCTACACGAATCTCTATCGCACCAGCAACGCCAACGTCGGCCAGTCCACCTACGCCAGCATCGTCTGGGATCGTCCGATGAAAAACAAATGGAGCCTCAACGCCTCCTACACCCGCGGCAAGGCCACCGAGGCCCAGTCCAACGGCCGCACCACCGCCAACGGCCAGTTCACCGGCAACGTCGTCCTGAACCAAAACCGGATCGAAAAGGGCACCGCCGATTTCGAAATCCGCGACCGCGTCCAAATCAGCCTCACGCGCCAGTTCGAATTCGTGAAAAAATACCGCACCAACGCCTCGCTCTACTACGAGGGCCGCACGGGCGCCCCCTATAGCTGGGTCTTCGGTGGCGATGTGAACGGCGACGGCGTTTCGTTCAACGACACGGCCGCGATTCCGAGCGGCGTCAACGATGCGCGGTTCGACTTCTCGCAGATGCCCGCCGCGCAGCGCGACGCGTTCCTCGCCTATGTCTCCTCGAGTGAAGTCGCGCGTTACGCCGGCGGCATCGTGCCGAAAAACGCCTTCTACGAGCCGTGGGTCAACCGCCTCGATCTGAAACTCACCCAGGACATCCCGGTCTACGGGCAAGCCCGGCTCCAGCTCTTCTTCGACTTCATCAACGTCGGATCCTTCCTGAGCAAAAAGATGTTTGGCTACACCGAGCTGTCGCCGTTCCTGAACACCGACGTGTTCCGCACGCGCACCCTCACCGGCACCACCGCCTACGGCCCGGACGGTCGCATCCGCCCGATCTACACGGCCGAGCCCGCCGGCTTCGCGATCGACAACACGCAGTCGCGTTGGCGCATCCAGCTCGGCGCGAAGGTGAGCTTCTGATCCATCGCCTCGCGAAAAATCCCGCCTCTCGGGCGCCCCGGTTTCCGGGGCGCCTTTTTTTGTCCCGCGCCGGGGCCGCCGCATAAGTCCAGCGTGAGTCCAGTGATTGATCCCCGGCGCGCGCCGCCCGGCGCGCGCGATCGATCGCGTTTCCCTGTCCGTTGCGTCCACCGCGGTTCGTCGCGTGCGCGTTTTTTTCGCGCTGCGGGGCGATTTTTTCCGGCACTTCCGTGGGTGATCTCCCGCCGGAAAAAAATTTCCGCCGATTTCCCCGTCGAGAATTCTATCCCGAAAATTCGGCAAGGAAAAACTCCGCGCGTTTTCGCGGTTTTTTTCCCACAAACCTGTTGACGGCCAAAACCGCGATTCCCATCGGTTGTGGTCGCGGAGGGAGGAAACCACATCCTGTTGTGGTCAACAACCCGTCAGTAAGTTTTGGCAACTTTGGTTCGCCATCGCCGACGACGGGCTGGAAACCCGTCCTTTCGCGCCCATCCCACCACCTTCCTCCCCTCCGTTTCACCTCCCGTTTCCATGCAAAAAACTTTTCAAGTCGGCGCGAAGACCTTCGTGCTCGACCACGCCAAGGCCGAGGCCGCCTTTGCCGCCAAGAAAGTCATCAACGGTCGCGCGACCATGACCTTCAACCTCCTCCCGCTCAAATACCAGTGGGCCTACGATCTCTACCGCAAGATGAAGGCCAACCACTGGGAGCCCGAGGATGTCCCGATGGGCAAGGACATCGAGCAGTGGCGCGACGAGAAGGTCGTGACCGACGCCGAGCGCTGGATCATCCGCATGGGCATCGGCTATTTTTCCGCCGCCGAGGGCATCGTCGGCGACAACGTGCAGCACGTCGTCCGCGAGCTCGTCACCGCACCGGAGCTCAAGCTCGTCCTCGGGCGCCACGCGCACGAGGAGAACATCCACGCCGACTCGCTGCTCTACATGATTTCGTCGCTGCAGATCAACCCGCACGAGTGCGAGGCGATGTTCGAGGACGTGCCGACGATCGTGCGGAAGAACGAGTTCGTCACCCGCGTCTCGAAATCCCTCCGCCGCGATCTCGATCTCACGGAGGCCGACAACAAGAAGCTGCTCGCGAAAAACATCTTCGTCTTCGGCCAGTGCATGGAGGGCACGCAGTTTTACGGCCTCTTCGGCATGGTGCTCTCGCTCTACCGGCAGAACAAGTTCCCCGGCATCGGCCAGATGTTCCGCTACACGCTCCGCGACGAGTCCAACCACATCGAGGTCTTCCGGAATCTCTTCATGGATCTGGTCGACGAGAACCGCGAGATCTGGACCACCGAGTTCAAGGAGGAGCTGCGCGCCCTCATGCGCGAGGCCGTCGAGCTCGAGAAGGAGTTCATCCGCGACTGCCTGCCCGTGAATTCCATCGGCCTCAGCGCCGAGGATTTTCTCACCTACATCGATTACATCGCGGACCGCCGGCTCGAGAGCTGCGGCCTCGCCCCGCTCAGCCCCGGCGTGAAAAATCCGCTCCCCTGGCTCGCCGAGATGATGGACATCAAGAAGGAGCAGAACTTCTTCGAGGGTCGCGTCACCGAATACCAAAAAGCCTCCTCGCTCAACGTCGCCCACGACGACGAGCTCTAGTTCCCCCACCCCCGGTTTCCTTTTTCGCGCCGACCCCGGCTCCTGTTTTTCCGTCTCCCGTTATTGCTGGTCGCGGCCCACCCCGGGCCGCCGCCCGGCGTATTTCTTTCGTCCGCTTCCACCGTCATCTTTGTTTCGTTTCCGTTAATTCTTCCGCCTCGCCATGAGCAATCCGTCCCTCGCCCACGACCTCGCCCTCAAGCGCACCGTCCACGCTCCCGTTGAACAGAAACCCCATTTCGCCTGGCGCGATGTCGTCGCCGGCGAGGTCTTCGAGCTGCCGGCCGTCGTCCTCCTTTGCCCGCACGGCGAGGAGCAGTTCGAGATGGCCGAGGTCGCCGACACGCTCGGCAAGGCCCTCACCAACGTCTGCCTCGCGCGCGGCGACAAGGACATCTTCACCGACGCCAACCGCGCCTGGGTCGTGCGCATCTGCCGCGAACTCGCGGGCCACCTCGCCGTGCTCGCCCGCGCCCAGTCCCCCGTCCGCATCTCCCTCCACGATCTCTACGAGCTCATCGAAAAAACCCTCGTCGACAACAACGCCTACTTCGTCGCCAAGAGCCTCCTCCTGAACCGCGCGAGGAAAATCTCCATCGACCGCGACACCGCCGCGCAGTCCACGCTCCGCGTCATCCGCCGCAACAACCACGTCGTCCCGTGGAGCGAGCAGAAGGTCGAGATCGCGGTCCGCAAAACCTTCCTCTCGCAACAGCGTGACTCCGCGCCCGCCGTCGCCATCACGCGCGCCGTCTCCGAGCGCGCGCACTCGGCCAAGCAATCCTTCATCCACATCGAGGAAATCCAGGACTTCGTGCAGGAGGAGCTGATGAAGGCCGGCCACTTCAAGGTCGCCGAGGCCTACATCCTGTTTCGCGCGCAGCGCGCCGTGCATCGCGACGCCAACGTCGACTCCGAGGCGCCGTTCGAGACCGCCGCCGCCGCGCCCGGCCAAGCGACGATGGTCATCGTCAAACGCGCCAACGACCAAAACGAAATCTGGGACGGCGCCGACCTCCGCAAGCGCATCGAGTTCGCCCGCATCGGCCTCGACCTCTGCCTCACCAACGAGGAAATCGAGACGGAGCTCCGCCGCTCCGTCTACGACCAGATCACGCAGAAGGACCTCGACGCCACCATCGTCCTCAACTCGAAGACGCTCATCGAGCGCGACGCCGATTTCGCCAAGTTCGCCGGCCGCATCCAGCTCACCTATCTCTACGAGGAAGTCCTCGGCTGGGACATCACCCGCGACGGCATCGGCGCGCTCAAGCTCGCGCACCAGCGCGCGTTCAAGAAATACCTCGAGCACGGCGTCGCCATCAAGCGCCTCAACCCGCGCCTCCTCGAGTTCGACCTCGCCCGCCTCGCCGCCGCCCTCGATCCGTCGTCGGACCTCGAGTTTGATTTCCTCGGCGTCCAGACCCTCTACGACCGCTACCTGATCATCGACAAGGTCTCGAAAATTTCCCGCCGCATCGAGACCCCGCAGTTCTTCTGGCTGCGCGTTTCCATGGGCCTGATGCTCGACGAAAAGGGCGACCGCGAGGCCCGCGTCACCGGCCTCTACGAACTCTACAAGAGCCGCCGCTTCTGCTCCTCGACGCCGACCCTCTTCAACTCCGGCACGCTCCACTCGCAGCTCAGCTCGTGTTATCTCTACTACGTCGACGACTCGCTCGAGGGCATCATGTATCGCGGCATAGCCGAAAACGCCTTCCTCGCCAAATGGGCCGGCGGCCTCGGCGGCTCCTGGACCGCCGTCCGCGGCACCGGCGCGCACATCCACGGCACCAACGGCGAGAGCCAGGGCGTCATCCCCTTCCTCAAGCTCCACAACGACCAGCTCGTCGCGGTCAACCAGGGCGGCAAGCGCAAGGGCTCCGGCTGCGCCTACCTCGAGACGTGGCACAACGACATCTTCGAGTTCCTCGAGCTGCGCAAAAACACCGGCGACGACCGCCGCCGCACGCACGACATGAACACGGCGAACTGGATTCCCGATCTGTTCATGAAGCGCATGGAGGCCCGCCAGACGTGGACGCTCTTCCGCTCCAACGAGACCAAGGACCTCCACGATCTCTACGGCCAGGCCTTCGAGAAGCGCTACATCGAGTATGAGGCGCTCGCCGAGGCGGGCAAAATCCAGGGCCAGAAGATCGAGGCCCTTGAGCTCTGGAAGAAGATGCTCTCGATGCTCTTTGAGACCGGTCACCCGTGGATCACCTTCAAGGACGCCTGCAACATCCGCTCCCCGCAGGACCACGCTGGCGTCATCCACTCGTCGAATCTCTGCACCGAGATCACGCTCAACACGAGCAACGACGAGACCGCCGTCTGCAATCTCGGCTCCGTCATCCTCGACAGCCATCTCCTCAAGGACGGTTCGCTCGATCATAAGAAGCTTCGCGAGACCATCCGCATGGCCGTCCGCGCGCTCGACAACGTGATCGACATTAACTTCTACCCGACCGAGCCCGCGAAGCGCTCCAACCTCCGCCA
>JBEANZ010000026.1:0-15319 GCA_041165185.1 Verrucomicrobiota bacterium
CCCCCCGCCGCTACGCCGCCACCCGCCTCACTCATACAGCTTAAACAACCCCGAGTGATCGAGCCCGCCGCCGCCGCGCTCGTGGACAAACGTCTCCCACTGCGCGCGGCAGTTGCGCAGCGTCGCCGACTCCAGCCCCACCGCCGCCGCCAGCTCGCAGATCAGGTGCACGTCCTTCAGTTGCAGCTCGGCGCGGCCACCCGCCTTGAAATCCCGCCGCACCATCCGGTCGCCGTGCAGCTCCAGGATTCGGCTCTGCGCAAACCCGCCCATCAACGCCTCGCGCATCAACCCCGCGTCCACGCCCGCCAGCTCCGCCAACCGCAACGCCTGCGCCACCGCATCGATCGTCTGCGCGACGATTAACTGGTTCGCCAGCTTCGCGACCTGACCCGCGCCGCTCGCGCCGAGATGCGTCACGCGTGTCCCGATCGTTTCGAGGATCGGACGCGCCCGCGCAAAATTCTCCGCCGTCCCGCCCGCGAGGATCGTGAGCGTCGCCGCCTCCGCCCCCACTTGCCCTCCCGAAACCGGCGCATCGACCCACGCCACGCGTTCCGCAAATCGCCGCGTGTCCGCCACGCCCGTCGTCCCAAAGTCGATCACCATCGGCCCCGCCGCGCCCGCGGTGCGCGCCCCCCAGCCCTCGTGCAGCCCGCCCGCGCCGAAGACCACCTGCTCCACGATTTCCGTCGTCGTGAGATTCACGCCGATCACGCCTGCGCCGATTTCGCGGGCGAGTTCGGGCAGCGTCGCCGCGCGCCGCATCCCGCGCGCCACCGCCGCCGCGGCGGGCGCGTCGCTGCGATTCCACACGACAACCTCCGCGCCCGCGTCGTGGAGATGCCGCGCCATCGGCGCCCCCATGTTCCCCAGCCCGACGAACCCGATCTTGTGTCCCGAAAGCGCGTTTTTCATGGTCGTGAAATCACTGCACCGCCCCGCCCCGCGCGTGGCAACCCCCGTCCCTCCGCCCTCTCCTTTCCCCCTCCCGTTCCCTTTCACACCCACTCTCACTTTCCCTCTCACTCCCCCACCCCATGCGCATCCTCATCACCGGCGGCGGCGGCTTCCTCGGCTCGCAACTCGCGCAACATCTCCTCGCACGCGGCGCGCTCACCGGCCCGTCCGGCGCGCCCGAGCCGCTCCGCGAAATCATCCTCCTCGACGCCGCGTTCGCGCGCCCCGCTCCCGCGCACGCCACGATCCGCGTCACTCAACTCACTGGCGACATCGCCGACCGCGCGACGGTCTTCGCCGCTGCGGGCCTCGGCACGGCGGATCCCGTCGCCTCGATTTTCCACCTCGCCTCGATGGTGAGCGGCGAGTGCGAACTGCGTTTCGACGACGCCCTCCGCGTCAACCTCGACGGCGGCCGCAACGTCTTCGAAGCCGCCCGCGCGATCACCGCGAGCAATTCTTCCGCTTCCGCCGCCGCCTCTCCGTCGCGCGCCCTCCCGCGCGTCCTCTTCGCCAGCAGCATCGCCTGCTACGCCGGCGAAACCGCCTCGCCCGTCAACACCGACGCCACCAAGCTTACCCCGCTCACCACCTACGGCATGACCAAGGCCGTCTGCGAACTCCTCCTCAACGACCACTCGCGCAAGGGCCACTTCGACGGCCGCACCGCGCGCCTCCCCACCGTCATCATCCGCCCCGGCTCGCCCAACGCCGCCGCCTCGAGCTGGGCCAGCGGGATGTTTCGCGAACCGCTCGCCGGCCAACCCTGCGCCCTCCCCGTGCGCCGCGACCAAGGCCACCCCATGACCGGCTACCGCACCGTAATCGACTCGCTGATCGCGCTCCACGAAATCCCCGCCGCGCGCCTCGGCGCCGACCGCGCCTACGTCCTCCCCGCGCACACCGTCACACCCGAGCTCGCCGAATCGGCGCTCCGCGAAGTCGCCGCCGCGCGCGCCCTCGCCCTCGGCCCGATCGTCGACGCCCCCGACGCCCGCATCCAAGGCATCGTGAGCAACTGGCCCGTCCGCCTCGACGCCACCCGCGCCCTCGCGCTCGGCCTCCCGCCGCCCCCGCCGCTCCGCACGATCATCGAACAGTATCTCGCGGACTTCGGCCGCCCCTCGACCATCGCCACCACGGCCAAGGGAAACTGAGACCCGGTTCGGCCCGATCACCCCGGCGTCCTGTTTGGATGGTTCCGTCGCGACGAAGCCGCACGCGAAGCGATCGGAACCAACGAGTCGTAGACGAGGCGTCCCGCCTCGTGGCCCGTCGCTCACCCCGCCTCCGCGCCAAACGCCACCGCCAAATTCTCCACCACGAAAGCCGATCCCGCCGTCGACTTGGCGCGCTGAAATCTCGACTTTGCCACGACGCGGATTCTCGTCTGCGCTCGTGCCCGTGCCCACCGCTCCCATGAAATCCCGCTTTTCCATCGCCGTCCTCGGCGGCGACGGCATCGGCCCCGAGGTCGTCGCCGAAGGTCTCAAGGTCATCCGTGCCGTCGAAGCGATCCTGCCCGACGTGCGCTACGATTTCGTCGATCACTCCGTCGGCGCCGGGGAATTCCTCCGCTCCGGCGATCCGCTCCCGGCCGCCACGCTCGAAAAAATCCGTGCCGCCGACGCCATTCTCCTCGGCGCAATGGGCCTCCCCGAGGTGCGCTGGCCCAGCGGTGTCGAGATGACCCCGCAAATCGATCTCCGCGAGCAACTCGATCTCTACAACGGCGTGCGCCCCATCCGGCTCTACCACGAGGCACACTCGCCGCTGAAAGGCTTTGGCCCCGTCGGCAGCGCGCGACCCATCGACTTCGTCATCGTGCGCGAAAACTGCGAAGGCCTCTTCTCCGAGCGTCTCACGCCGCGCCCCGCCGGCCGCGATTTCGAAACCGACACCATGCGCATCACGCGCCGCGGCGCCGAGCGCATCTGCCGCGCGGCCTTCCAGCTCGCACGTTCGCGCCGGAAAAAGTGCACGCTCGTCGACAAAGCCAACGTGCTCCCCTCGATGGCGTTTCTCCGCAAAATCTTCGACGAGGTCGCCCGCGATTTCCCCGACGTGCAGACCGAACGCGTTTACGTCGATGCGATGGCGCTCTTCCTCGTGCAGCGCCCCGACACCTTCGACGTGATGGTCACTGAAAACATGTTCGGCGACATCCTCTCCGATCTCGGCGCCGGCCTCATCGGCGGCATGGGCATGGCGCCCTCGGCCGACATCGGCGACAAACACGCCGTCTTCCAACCCTCGCACGGCACCGCGCCCACCATCGCCGGCAAGGGCATCGCCAACCCCATCGCCACAATCCTCTCGGTCGCGATGATGCTCGAGTGGCTCGGCGCACCTGACTCTGTTCGCGGCGCGCGCCTCATCGAGCAGGCCGTCGAACAAGTCCTCGCCGATCCCGCCAACCGCACCGCCGATCTCGGCGGCAAACTCACCACCACCCAGATGGGCAACCTCGTCTGCCAAGCACTCACCTGACGACGGGAAATCTGCCATCTGTCATCGAATATCTTGGATCTCGGATTTCCCAAACCCGGCCACCACCCGTCGGCTACCATCGGGAAATCCGAAATTAGAGATGACAGATCTTAGATATTAGATTTCCCAAACCTCCGACTCTATCTCGCCCTCTCGCCATGAACTACATCGCCCCCCTCCGCCTCCTCGTCACAGCCGTCGCCCTTTTCGCCACCGCGTTTTCCACCGCCGCCGCCGAGCCGGCGTGGCGTTCCCTCTTCAACGGCCGTGATCTCACTGGCTGGAAAATCGTCGGCCCACAATCCAAGGCCTACACCGCCGTCGCCGACGGCGCGCTCACCGGCCACATGTTGCGCGGCACGCCCGAGCACACGTTTTTTTGCACCGAGGAATCGTTCGGTGATTTCATCCTCGAGATCGACGCCTTCCAAACTGGCGGCTTCAACACCGGCATCCTCTTCCGCTGCGTGGAGACGCCCGCCACCGCGAGCGTGCGCCTCCACGGCTACCAGGTGAAAATCGATCCCTCGACCACGCGCCGCTGGACCGGCGGCATCTTCGACGACTACGGCAAGAACTGGCTCTGGCTCCAGACGCTCGATGGCGACGACCGCGCGCGCTCCGCCTACCGCTTCAACGAGTGGGTTCGCTTCCGCATCGAAGCCGTCGGCCGCACGCTCAAAGTCTGGGTCAACGGCATCCCCACCGCGCACCTGCTCAACGACAAATACACGCGCGGCCCCATCGCGCTGAAAATCCACTCCTTCCCCGCGACCGGCGACGCCGCGCAGGAGAAAAACCTGATCCGCTACCGCAACGTGCGCATCCTCACGACCGACCTCGCCCGCCACGCGCAAGCGATGGACCTCCCCGCCCGCGAAGCTGATCCGACGCAGAAAGTTCTCCCGAAGCCCTGACCCGCCTCAAAATCTGAAATCTATCATCGGTCATCGAAAATCTCGGATTTTCCAAAAATCCTTCCGCACCACTTCAGCGCGTCCAAAATCCGAGATTTCAGATGACAGATTTTAGATAGCAGATTTCCCCCTCCG
Organism: Verrucomicrobiota bacterium; assembly: GCA_041165185.1. GTDB lineage: Bacteria > Verrucomicrobiota > Verrucomicrobiia > Opitutales > Opitutaceae > JBEANZ01. The sequence goes on from JBEANZ010000026.1 coordinate 4,503, forward strand.
AAGATGCGCCTCATCGATCTCACCCTCCCACTCACGCCCGGCCAGCGCGGTGTGGCGATGGAGCCGAAGCACACCGTCGAGCGCGACGGCTGGAACGCCGCCACGTGGCACCTCTTCTCGCACGCCGGCACCCACATGGACTCGCAGGTCCACTTCGGCGCCGGCCCCGAGACGATCGACACGAAGCCGCTGACGAAATGCCTCGGCCCCGCGACCGTCGTAAACCTCGCCCCGCTCGCGCCGCGCACGCTGCTCACCGTCGCGCACCTCGGCGCGGTCGCGAATAATTTCCCCGCCGGCGAAAGCCTCCTCCTCCGCACCGACTGGCACAAACACGCCGCCGACCCCGCGATTTACCGCGACGGCCTCCCGCGCATCGGCGAAGCGCTCGCCGAGTGGTGCGTCGCCCACCGCGTGAAGATCCTCGGCGTCGAACCGCCCTCGATTGCCGATGTGAACAACCTCCCCGAAGTCACGCGCATCCACCACATCCTCCTCCGCGGCGGCGTGACGATCGTCGAAGGCCTCGCGTATCTCGATCAGCTCACGCAACCGCGCGTCTTCTTCGCCGCGCTCCCCCTCAAACTCGCCGCCGGCGACGGCTGCCCCGTCCGCGCCTTCGCCGTCGAAGGCGAGATCGCTCCACGGAGCGGCGGCTTTCCAGCCGCCGACTTTTTTTCGTAAGTAAGTCGGGCGGCTGGAAGGCCACCCCTCCGCCCATGCCGCCGCGTCCGCAGTCCACCGACGAGCTCCGCTTCTTCGATCCGCGCGCCCACATCGCGCAGGCGAAAAACCGCCTGCCGCACTGGGATCAACATGGAGTTGCCTGCTTCATAACCTTTCGGCTCGCCGATTCGATTCCACAGGAAAAGTTGGCCCAATGGGGCTCGGAGCGCAGCACGTGGTTCGCCGCCAATCCGCCGCCGCACAGCGAGGAACAGGAGCGCGCTTACCACGCGCGCTTCACCGCCTGCATCGAGGAGTGGCTCGATGCCGGTAGCGGGAGTTGCGTGCTCCGCGATCCTAGCGTCCGCGTGTTCGTCGCCGGGGCGCTCACGCACTTTGACGGAGATCGCCACTGGCAGCATGCGGCGGTCGTGATGCCGAATCACGTGCATGCGTTGTTTTCGCCGCTGCCGCCGCACGAGATGGAGGTCATCGTGCAAAGCTGGAAAGGCTTCACCGCGCGCATGGGCAACCGTCACCTTGCTCGCACCGGCGAATTCTGGATGAAGGATTACTTCGACCGACTCATCCGCGACGCCGCGCATTTCTGGCGCTGTGCTCGCTACATCCGGCGCAATTCCGAAAAGGCAAGCCTCCGTCCCGACGAATTCACGCTCTACGAAGCCCCCTTCGTGCGCGAATTCTTGGACGCCGAACGGAGCGGCGGCTTTCCAGCCGCCGGCCAGAGATCGTAATTCCTGTGGGCGGCTGGAAAGCCGCCCCTCCTCCAGCCTCCCCCGTCCTCCGCCGCCACCTCCCCCATGATCCCTCGCCGCGCTCTCGTCGTCACCGGCACGTTCCTCCTCTCGGTGCTGCTCTACGTGGATCGCGTCTGCATCTCGACCGCCAAGGGCCCGATCACCAAGGAACTCGGCCTCACCGACACCCAGTTCGGTTGGGTCATGTCGTCCTTCGCCATCGGCTACGCGCTTTTTCAAACTCCATCCGGCATCCTCGCTGACCACATTGGCGGGCGCAAAATCCTCGCGGGCATTGTGACGCTCTGGTCGCTCTTCACCGGCCTCAGCGCGCTCGCGTGGAATTACGCGTCGCTGCTCGTCATCCGTTTTCTCTTCGGCGCGGGCGAGGCGGGCGCGTTTCCGGGCATGGCGCGCGCGGTCTACTCGTGGATTCCCACGCGCGAACGCGGACTGGTTAAGGGAATCAATTTCTCCGGCTCGCGTCTCGGCGCCGCCTTCGCGCTGCCCGTGCTCGCAACCGCGATCGACTCGCTCGGGTGGAAACTCACGTTCGTCGTGCTCATGGGCGTCGGCTGCCTGTGGTCGGTCGCGTGGTGGCTTTGGTTCCGCGACGACCCGCGCGATCACCCGAAAATCTCCGCCGAGGAACTCGCCTACATCGTCGCGCACCGCCAGGCCGGCGCCGACACCGCGCCCGCCGGCAAACTTCCCCTCGCCCTCATGTTTCGCTCGCCGGGCCTGTGGCTGATGATGGTGCAATACCTGTTCGCCAACTTCACCACGTTCTTCTGCCTCACGTGGCTCTACCCGCACGTCAAGGCCACCTACAAACTCAACTCCGCCGACGCCGGATTCTACAGCATGATTCCGCTCCTCTGTGGCGCGCTCGGCAACATCGTCTCCGGCGCGCTCGTCGATCGCATCTACGCCTCCGGCCGCCACGCGCTCTCCCGCAAGCTGCCCGCGATCTTCGGCTTCGCGCTCACGGCCGTCGGCATGGTGATGAGCGTGCGGCAGGCGGAAGTCGGCCCCGCGATCTTCTGGCTGTCACTCGCGGTCTTCGGCGTCGACATGGTGCTGAGCCCGTCGTGGTCCTTCTGCATCGACATCGGCGGCAAGAACGCCGGCCAGGTCTCCGGCACGATGAACATGGCCGGCAACATCGGCTCCGCGATCATCGGGCCGCTGTTTCCCACGCTCCTCGCGTGGACGGGCAGCGCCAACGTCTTCTTCTACCTCGTCGCCGCGTGCAGCGTCGCCGCCGCCGCGTGCTGGCTGCTCGCCGACTCGACGAGGAAAATTTCCGCCCTCCCCGCCTCTCTATGAAAAAACTCCGCGGCGTCGCTCTCGGCGCCGGCTATTTTTCCCGCTTCCAATACGAAGCGTGGGCGCGCCTCCCCGCCGTCGAGATCGTCGCCGTCGTGAACCGCGACGTCGCCAAGGCCCGCGACACCGCGGCGCGCTACGGCATCCCGCGCGCCGCCGCGTGGAGCGAACTCGCCGCCGTGCTCGACGCGGAGAGACCCGACTTCGTCGACATCATCACGCCGCCCGAGACCCACCTCGAGGCCGTGCGCCTCGCCGCCGCACGCGGCATCGCGATCATCTGCCAGAAGCCGCTCGCGCCCACATGGGACGAATGCGTCGCCGTCGTCGACACCGCCCGCCGCGCCGGCGTGCGCTTCATGGTGCACGAGAATTTTCGCTGGCAGCCGTGGTATCGCGAGCTGCGCCGCCAGCTCGACGCCGGCACGCTCGGCGAACTTTTCTCCCTCGCGATTCGGACGCGCCTCGGCGACGGCTGGCCGGCCGACGCCTATCTCGCGCGCCAGCCGTTTTTCCGCACCTATCCGCGGCTCTTCGTTTACGAGACAGGCGTCCACTTCCTCGACACCTTCCGCTACCTCGGCGGTGAAATCTCTTCCGTTTACACCCGCCTGCAAAAACGAAACCCCGCCATCAAAGGCGAGGACGCCGCGCAGATCGTGTGCGGCTTCGCCAGCGGTGCGACCGCGATCCTCGACGCCTCGCGCTACAACGAGTGCGACGCCACCGACCCTCGCTACACTTTCGGCACCGTCCGCCTCGACGGCAGCAAAGGCCACCTTGAACTCGATCTCGAAGGCAACCTCACGCTCAAGCTCCTCGGCCAGCCTCCGCGCCGCCTCGACTACCCGCACACCCGCGAAGGCTTCGGCGGCGACTGCGTTTTCGCGATCCAGCGCCACTTCGTCGAGTGCATGGCGAGCGGCTCACCCTTCGAGAACACCGGCGAAGACTACCTGAAATCCACGGCGCTAATGGAAGCGTGCTACCGGTCAGCGGCCGAAAACCGCGTGGTCGCGACCTAGGCCTGCGGACCAAAAATCTATTATCTATCATCTGAGATTTTTCGTCTGGAATTTCTGAACCATGAAACAAGCCGAACTTTCGGAGCGCCTCTGGGAATTCGCCGCCCGTGTCGGCAAGGTCGTCGACGCGTTGCCTGATTCCCGGCTCGGCCGGCACGTCGCCGGGCAGCTCATCCGCTCCGGCACTTCGAGCGCACCCAACTACGACGAGAGCGGCGCCGCGGAGAGCCGTGACGATTTTATCCACAAACTTAGCGTCGCGCTCAAGGAGCTCCGCGAGACGCGCGGCTGGCTCCGCTTCATCGTCCGCACCGAGCTACTCACCGACACCCGCATGACTGAGGTGATCGACGAGTGCGAGCAACTGAACCGCATCCTCGGAAAGTCCCTCCACACCCTCCGCAACACGCCCGAGCCCGAACAGCGCCAGCTCCGAAATTCCGAAATCAAAAATAATAGATTAAAGATATTAGATTTCCCCTTCGGCATCACCGCCCTCGACCACCTCGCCATCGTCGTCCCGTCCACCGACGAGGCGCTGAAAACTTGGCGCGACAAACTTGGTTTTCCCGTCGTGTGCTCCGAAGTCGTGAACAACGGCGTCGTCCGTCTCACGCATCTCGACCTCGGCAACACGCACCTCCAGCTCGTCGAGCCGCTCACGCCCGATCATCCGCTGCGCACATGGCTCGCGCAGCACGGCCCTGGGTTGCACCACTTCTGTTTCAAGGTCGATGACGTCGGCACTTCGCACACCGAACTCATCGCCGCCGGACTCGCGCCCGCGATCCCGCTTCCGCATCAAGGCACCCAAGGCAAACGCGCCTTGTTTCTTGCGAAGTCCGCGACACAGGGTGTGCAAGTCGAGATCACAGGGACGTGATTTCGGAATTCGTGCGGGCAGGGAAATAGGTCCGAGGGGGCCGCTCGGGGAAGTCGTGAAATCGGGCATCGGGCACTGAGAAACTGAAGTTTTTCAGAGCCGGAGAACTCGTTCTTACTACGCTGACCCGCGCGACCGTTGACGCCGCCCCACAAGTGAATATCGAAGCCTGACCGTCCGGGAATCTCCGGTGCCCCATCCCGGGTCCAGAAACCGGTGAACCTCTTGAAACACTGCCCCCGACACGCCCTTTCATGGAAGCCGCTATGGTCAACAGCCTTAAAGGGCCGTGGTTAATCTAAGATAATCAGCGGAGGCACCATGCGACACCCCTACTCCCTCATGGGTTTGATTGTCGGCTTCGTGGCTGTGGCAGTTGCGGCATTCGAAGGCCATTTGATTACGGCTGAACCTCGGGCAGAAGATAGGCGTTCGCTTCGAGAGCTGGCGACGGAAGCGGGAAAGAGGATATTGAAAGAAAAAATTCTGGAAGAAGCACCGGCTGACACTCCGCCAAAGTCGTTTGGTCCAGTTCGAATCACCTACACCGTGCTTGGACTGGCTGGGATGTGCCTCGGAGCGGTTTCCTGGATCAAAAAGGAGAATATTCGAATGTCCGGCGGAGCGGTCGCGGTAGGTTTGGTTGCCGTATGCTGGCAGTGGGTGCTCGTCGGCGTCTGCATCGCCGTCGTCGTTTTCATTCTCGCTCAGCTCTCATCATGATCCCGAGGCCGATCCAGAGCATCACAGATATGATCGGGCGCTGCCCGGCCGGGTCTGATTGCAGTCATTGGACAGGATCGATGGCCACCGATTCTGCATTCCAAATTGAAGCGCGCATTAATCCCCTCTCGGATTGGGTCGGATGTCTTGACCGCGTTCAGGTTAACGGTTCCTCGCTGTTTTCGGTGGGTAACTGCCAAGGATTGGGAGCCCCGAAGAGACAGGGGCGAAAAGTTGAAGGCCATGGGCAATGCTATGGGAAATGGCCGGCTAAAAATCTACGCCTTGGAAGGGCCAAGCCCGACGGTGATGTCGCTCCTTCAGGGCGAAGGGATTTTTCCAATCCGATTCCCAGGGCGTTGCCCCGGGCTGTCGACTTTCGCCCGTTCGGGGTTTCTGAGCCGGCTCCCGTCGTCCCGCTGGAAACAGCGAAATACCAGATACGATGAAGAAGCGCTCGTTGGTCATGAGATTTCTCGCGCTAGAAATCGGCCCGATGGTAACCGCGGGTTTGGTCAACGGGTATGCGGGTCGATTATTTTCCCCGGCCGCGGCGATTGCAGCGCTCGCTATTTTCACAAGCGTTTGGCTGTCGATCCGCGAAGGCGTGGTGCTCAAGGATGGCGGAAAGGTGTGCGTGCGAGGCGAGGGAAACGGGCTATTCTGGCTATGGATTCTTGCCCACGCGTTACTGGGTGCCGTCTTCGTAGCTGGTTCAGTTCTGACTTTCTCGCGCTCGTGAGAGAAAAACCTAACCAGCGAAAGCGGGAAGACTTTGCGCGTTGAGGACACACTTACCCACGGCCGGTTAACGCTTCCGACGCTCCCTCATCGGCCGCGACACCATCGGCCTTGTTCTTTGCGCCTGCTCATCACCAATAGTCGCGAACTACTCGATTTCCGGCTGATCAGATCACGGCGTTTTTTCGAGGGTGTTGACGCTGACGTGGGGCCAGCGGATTGAGCCGGGTTGGCCGTCGCGGCGGGGGAAAAACTCCAGGAACACCACCTGCGAATATTGCAGGCGCAGCTTGGTTTTGCCCGTCGCGTCGCGGACTTGCTGGATCCACATCGTGAATTGCATCTCGGTCGCGTTGGCCTGTTTGGTGACGAAGGGGATGTTCACGATGCCGCCCGTCGGGGTCCGGGTGTCGACTTTCACCTCGGTGGTCTTGACGATCGTGACCCCTTGGTTGGCGAGCACGAGGGGGCCGTTGGGGTGGACCGGATCGAAGATGCCTTTGAAGGGTTGCTGGTGGAACTGTTTATACGGGGCCAGATAGGGGCTGTTAAGGTCGGGCACGGCTTGGTCGCCGATCGGGAGGCCGCTGATGTCGGGGATGACGGGCGCCGTGGGAAACTCGCGGTGCGTGCCGATCGCGTTGACGGCGTCGCCGTGCGGGATGGTGCCCATGCGGACGACGTCGAGGCCGCCGTCAAATTGGTTGGCGAGGTGCAGCCAGAGGCCGGGCTCGAAGTGGATGGGCTTGCCGTTGGTCGGGCGCAGGGTGCTGGGGGGCGAATCGACGCTGTCGACCTGCGTGATCTGTTGGCGGTAGTCCAGCGCCGCGAGGAACTGGTCGGTCTCGACCACGGGCGCGGTGGCGCTGATGCCGCGGTTGGGCACGCCTTTGTCCACGGTGGCGAAGGTGAGGGTCTCGTTATATTGGTTTAGGAGGAGGCGGTAGTGAAACGGCCCGTTGCCCGCGAAGGGCAGCGCGATCATGTTCCAGCCGCGGCCGGGGAGGTTGGCGTTGCTCCAGGTGCCGGGGAGGTCGGCGAGGGGGCCGAGGGCGGTGTCGCCGGCGACGGCGGGGCCGATGACGCGGCCGGCGGTTTGCAGTGCGGTGAGTTGGGGTGCGTTGAGCATCGGGGGCTTTTTTTGGTGATGGGGCTGGAGCGGCGGATCGGAGGCGCGCCGGGAGCGCGCCGGGGGCGAGGCGCACCGAGGATGAGCAATCCGCGGTGCACCCGTTCGTCGCGGATTAGGCGGGCTTGCGTTTGGTCTTGGCGGACTTGGCGGCCGGTTTCGCGACCGGTTTCGCAGCGGGTTTCGCGGTGCGTTTGGCGGCGGGCTTGGTTGCGGGTTTGGCAGGGAGTTTAGCCTTGGGCTTCGCGGCGGGTTTCGGAGCGGTCTTCACCGTCGGGACCGCGGCGGGGGTCGAGGCGGGGGTCGCGCTTGGGTTCGCACCGGGTTTTCCGCCGGGTTTTCCGCCGCCACCATTGGGGCCGGAGGTGGGCGCGGTCTCGCCGGCGAGCAATGCGGCGAGGCTGGCGCAGAGCTTGGCGTTGTTCACCACATAGAAGGTGCCGCCGCGGCCGCATTGGCTGTCGTTGGCGGGTTGGCCGGGGTAGGCGTAGCCCGGCCCGATCGCGCCTTGTTGGTTGAGGTCGCCGAAGATGCTGAGGGGTTTCTTGGGGTCGGTGGAGACGCCGATCTTGGCGTGGTTGTATTGTTTGCCGAGGCCGCCCTGGAGCCCGAGGGATTTGCCGGCCCACGTGCCGGTGGTCGCGATGGCCACGGGGCCGGGTTTGGGGAGCGAGGCGGGCCAGCCGGGCAGCGGCGTGGTCGCGGTGGTGGAGTAGATTTTCGGGAGCGCCCACCAGGTGGCCGTGCGCAGGGGCGCGCCGCCGAGTTGGGAGGACACGAGTTGCCAGGGCGGCGCGGCGAGGTGCGAGGGCTTGGAGATCAGCTGCACGCCGGTGGAGAGTTTGGAGACGAGGCAGGTCGTGCTTGCGCTGGGCGCGGTGCGCTGGAGTTGGGCGACGAGTTTCTGAATCGGGGCGGGGCCGCCGTTTTGGACGATGCTGGGGATCGTGGGGTCGGTGACGACGCTGGAGTTGACGAGGCCTTGGAGCACGGTGGCGAGGTCGCCGCCGCGGAGTTTCAGGGCGAAGAAGTGCTGGCTCACCATCACATCGTCGTCGCGGATGCAGCCGAGGGTGTTGCCGTCGTTTTGGCGGGGGAAGGCCTTGCTGCCGGAGGCGGGCCAGGAGGGGGTCGAGACTTGGAGCACCATGCCGTCGCCGTTGTCGTCCCAATAGACCATGCCCTTGGAGTGGCCCCAGGGGGAAAACTGGGTGGCGAGGGGGGCGTTGTAGAACTGGTCGTTCCAAACGACATAGTGGTAGCCGGGGTTGTTATAGAGCTGGGCAAACGTGGCGCCGAGCGGGTCGGTGAGCGTGGCGCCGAGGCAGCCGGCGCCCTTGGCGAGCGCGGGGCTGGCGCTGGTGGCGTAGACGTATTGCTGGCTGTGGCCGTAGGGGTAGGCCTGGCTGGTGCCGCCGAAAATCCCGGGCGTGCCGACGGGCGGCGACTGGCCGTCGTCGCAGCCGGGAAAGGAGGCGGAGTTGAACTTGAAGGCGAAGAGCCAGTCGACGGGCTGATTGGGGCCCGCGAGCGGGGTTGGGACGGGGAGCGCGGTGGCGGCGGGGGACGGGGCGGTTTTTTTAGGCATGGGAAAATACGGGCTGGGGCCGACCCATCGGGTCGGGGGGCAGGCGAGCGGCGAACAGAAGCAAGAAATAATATCCGCGCTCTCCTTGGCGGCGGAGGCTTTCCACCGGAATCGACTATTACAAGAAATATTCTCCGGCGGCCGCATCGGGCCGCGCGCGGCGGACCCGCCCGGGCGGCGGCGGGCGTGAAGTTTTCCGTGGCCGTTTCCGGCACCGCGCAAGGGGCGGTGATCCCAAGAATGAGCGGCGGCCAATTTCCTGCCACGGCGGGCTTGCCACGTCCCGTGCCGGCGCTTCGTGTGTGCATCTGCACAGCACTCAATCCACGCCAGATTTCGCCCACGCCCAACCCTCCCCCGCTCCCATGTCCAAAGCCGCTCCCGCCAAAACCGCCCCCGCCGCCCCGGTCGTCGCCGCGCACGTCCGCGAAAAAAATATCGAGCTCGCCGTCTCCTCGATCACGAAAGCCTTCGGCGAAGGCTCCATCATGCGCCTCGGCTCCAACGCCAAGATGAAGGTCGAGACCCTCTCCACCGGCTCCCTCGCCGTCGACCTCGCGCTCGGCGTCGGCGGGCTCCCCAAGGGCCGCATCGTCGAAATCTACGGCCCCGAATCCTCCGGCAAAACCACCTTCTGCCTCAGCGTGATCGCCGAGGCGCAGAAACGCGGCGGCCTCGCCGCGTTCATCGACGTCGAGCACGCCCTCGACCCGAAATACGCCAAAGTCGTCGGCGTAAACCTCGACGACCTCCTCGTCTCGCAACCCGACTCCGGCGAGGACGCGCTCAACATCATGGAGACCCTCATCCGCTCCAACTCCATCGACGTCATCATCCTCGACTCCGTCGCCGCGCTCACCACCAAGGCCGAGCTCGACGGCCAGATGGGCGACATGACGATGGGCGCGCAGGCCCGCCTCATGTCGCAGGCCATGCGCCGCCTCACCGCCGTCGTCAGCAAGACGAACTGCATCTGCATTTTCACGAACCAGATTCGCGAAAAGATCGGCGTCATGTTTGGCAACCCCGAGACGACCTCCGGCGGCCGCGCCCTCAAGTTCTTCGCCTCCGTCCGCATCGACATCCGCCGCAAGGACCAGATCAAGACCCCCGAGGGCAAGGTCATCGGCAACCGCACCAAAATCAAAGTGGTGAAAAACAAGGTCGCCCCGCCGTTCACCGAGGTGGAATTCGACATCATGTATGACGAAGGCATCTCGAAACTCGGCTCCCTCCTCGACCTCGGCATCGAACACAAAGTCCTCGAGAAAAAAGGCGCCTGGATCGCCTACGAAGGCGCGCTCGTCGGCCAAGGCCGCGACGCCGCGAAAGCCGCGCTCAAGGAAAAACCCGAGCTCGCCGAAAAAATCGCCAAGGCGATCATGGAAAAAGTCACCGTCGTCGCCGGCGCGCCGGTGACGGGCGACGGGGCGGCGTAGTGGCGCTCAGCGCCCGAGCAGGCGGCGGACTTCGCGCTCCAGCGCTTCGCCACGAGCATTGGTCGAAACCACGCGGCCTTCCCGATCCAGCAGGAACATCGCCGGGATGGCGGTGATGGCGAAGCGCTGCGCGAGGTCATTCTGCCAATACTTGCCGTCGAAATACTGCGGCCACGGCATCTCGTTTTTCGCGGTGAAATCGTTGAGCACCTTGGCGGCCTTCGCCATTTTTTCCGCGTGCTGTTCGGGCGTGTCAGCCGGCAGCAGGCGGCCGTTCTCGAGCGCGATGCCGACGATCTCGAAGCCGTGTTCGCGGTAGGCGGCGTAGACCTGCTTGATGTTGGGCAGCTCGGCGATGCACGGGCCGCACCACGTGGCCCAGAGATCCACGAGCACGACCTTGCCGCGGAGTTTCGCGAGGTCCACGGCACGGCCGTCCACTGCGGTGAACGCCAGCTCGAGCGGTTTCGTTTTCAGGTCGGATTCTTTCGCGAGCTTGGCGAGTTGCTCGGCCGCCTGCTGGCGCAGCGCCTCGT
>JBEANZ010000027.1:0-10399 GCA_041165185.1 Verrucomicrobiota bacterium
TGTTTCGCGTGGGCGAGTTTACGCTGAGGGCGTCGGCGACGCCGGGCGTGGTGCGCATCGTAAACGGGGCCGGCGAGGGCGGGGATTTCTCCGCGGCGAAGCTGGCGAAGTTTTTCGCGAAGGAATTTTGATTTTATGCACCCCCTACTTCCTCTTCTCTCCGGCCGGATGCACTGCGTGTGCATGGATTGCGGCGACCGCTATGGCGACAAGCTGTGCATCGCGGAGCTGGATGGGGAGACGACGCACGGGGTGTGCTCGGCGTGTCTGCCGGCGCGGATGGCGGAGATCGATTTGCTTTTTTCCAAGCCGGCCGCGACTGCTAAATCGGCGGGAGCCGAGGCCCGTGAGGGCGACGCGGTCGGCGTGGAAATCTCGTGCGCGGTAGGTAGCGCGACAGCCGGGAGAGACCGGCCCTATTTGCTCGGACTGGAGGAGGTAGCGGCGATCTGCGCGCTGCCGGTAGCGCGGCTGTGGAACCTGGCCCCGCGGGAGTGGGTGGTCGGGGTGGATGTGGTGTTGGTGGGCAACGCGTGGGCGTGGCGGCGGCTTTCGCTGCCGGCGCTCGTGGGGGTGCTGGCGGTGAGTGGCGAGCGGGCGGCGGCCGTGGCGCTCATGAATTTCTTAACGGCGGATGCCCCGTGCGGCGGCGAGCTGGCACCGGCGGGGTCGCGGCCTCAACCGAAGCCGACGGCTCCGCGGGTGAGCCGACTGGCGCAATGGGAAAGGGATCACGAATGAAAACAGTGCTGACGGCGGTGGTGGTGTTTTGCTTCGCGGCGTGCGCCGCGGCCTGGTGTGCGGTGGTGGATCGGCGCCGATCGCCGGTGCGGGGCAAGGCGAGTTTCTACGGCGAAGCCTACCGGGGGCACCGGATGGCCAACGGGGAGCGGTTTGATCCCCAAGCGCGGACGTGCGCGGTGTGGCAGTGGCCTTTGGGCGCAGTGCTGTGCGTGCGGGAGGTCTTGCCCCGCGGGGTGAAGCGGCCGGCGCGGTGGGTGTATGTGACGGTGACGGATCGCGGGCCGGCGCTGGCGCTGGGGCGCATCATCGATCTTTCGCAGCGGGCTTTCGCGGAACTCTCGCCGATCGGGCGCGGGGTGATCGAGGTGGAGATCGAGGAGGTAGAGCTATGAAATCGCGCTTGAATAATAATCCGCTGCCGAACCATAGCGGCAGCGCGACCTCGGCGGCGAAGATCGGCTACCGCTGCGGGGTGAAAGTGCGGCGTTCGTTGTGCAGCGACGTGAGCCTGGGGCAACTCTACCGCGAGATTTCGCTGGGCGAAGAATATTTCTGGGGCAAGCGCCCCACGCTGGACCGGCTCCAAGGCTTCGGGCGGGTGTAATTTTTTTTATTACCGACATGAACCACGATTTTGCGACGATGATGACTGCAACGAATCCGGCGGCGGCTGAGGCCGCGCCCGCCTACGCGGTGGCGAATGCCGAGGGAGTGTTTGAGACCTTTGAGCGGCTCGTGCTGCCGGGGCTGCCGGTGAAATGCACGGGCGAATTCTATTTTGCGCAGGCGGGGCCGGAGGAGTGGTTTGCGGGGTGGTATCTGCATCTGCGGCAGCCGCTCAACACCACGAAGGAATTGCCGGGCAAGATCGAGGCGCACGCGTCGCGGGCGGCCGCGCTGGGCTGGCTGATCGATCATGTGGCGGGGCCGTTTTTCTCGGAGCACAAGGCCGCGAGCAAGCGGCTGGCGGTGTGGCGCGCGGAGGTGCTGGGCGGAGTGGAAGGCGGAAAGGAATTAACGCGGGAAAGTGGAAACGTAGAAACCGAGGAAGTGCCCGCGGGAGAGTTGCCCGGCGCGGAAGAACCGGTGGCGGGCGGGCCGGTGGAAGCGGGGTTCGGCGTGATCGCGGTGGCGGACATCGAGGCGAACCCCCATAACCCGCGCGCGGCGGTGTCGGCCGACTACATCGCGGAACTGGCGGCGAGTATCGCGGCGCAGGGGTTTCTGCTCCAGCCGATCGCGGTGCGCGACCAGGGCGAGGCGGCGCGGCCGCGGTATCGGCTGATCGCGGGTTTTTGTCGGTGGCTGGCCCATAAGAAACTGGGTTGGACGAGCATTGAGGCGAAGATTTTCACGGGTGTAAATGAGGCGCGGGCGGGCGAGCTGGCGCTGGTGGAAAATCTCCAGCGGCGGGAACTGAACCCGATGGAGGAGGCGTGGGGGTTTGTGGAGTTGCGCGACCGCTATGGCTACGACGTGCAAAAAATCCACGAGCGCACGGGGAAGGAAGTGCGGGTGATCCAGTATGCGTTTCAAGTGGCGGCGCTGCCGGCGGAGGTGGCGGCGCGCGGGCGCGAGGGGGTGCTCTCGATGAGCGTGCTGCGGCTGCTGGCGGCGAAGCGGTGGGCGGAGCGGCCGGCACACTGCCGGGCGCTGGCGGAGTGGATCGTGCGCGGGGAGCTGCCGGTGGCGGTGGTGCGGGAAGGCTTGGGGGAAGTGCTCGCGCCGGAGGCGGCGGCGGCGCTGGCGGCGGCGAAGCTGGCGGTGGAGGTGAGCGGGTATTTGAAGATCGGTGACGTGGTGCCGGGCGGCGAAGTGGTGGCGGATACGGCGGGCGGACTCTGGCACCTCGCCCCGGGGCAGTGGAAGGCGGAGCGGGCGGAGATTGACCGGCTCCAGGCAGTGGCGGAGCGGGCGGCGGCGGACAAAGCGGCGGCGCGGGCGAAGACGGCGATCGCGGCGCGGGTGAATGTGCGGTGCGAGGATCTGGCGGTGGCGCATCTCGACTATGTTTCGCTGGCGGGCGAGCTGGCGCGCTACACGGCGCATCTGCCGGCGGAGACGGTGGCGGAAGGGCTCGATGCGGCGGGCAAGGAAATCGTGGTTTGTCTGCGGCCGGTGGCGCTCAAGGCGCTGCGGGTGCGGGAGGCGGAGCTGCTCGCGGCGGATGTGGCGGCGAAGCTGCCGGCGCTGTTGGAGCGCGCGCTGGCGGTGTTGGTGCGGCTGAGGCGGATCGGGGCGCGGGAGGTGGCCTTCGTGGTCGATGCGAATTTGCGCGGGGTGGCGGCGGTGGCGGGAGTGCCGCTCGATGGCCGGGCCTTTACGGCGCTGGGGCTGATGCCGCCCGAGGCGGGGCTGGCGCGGGAAAATCTCGCGACGTGCGAGCCGCTGGATCTGCTGCGGGCAGTGGTGGTGAGTGTGCTGCTCAACACGAAGGGTGGGGAACTGTATAGCGCGTTGCGGTGGGTGCTCCAGATCGAGGATCTCGGGCTGGCGGAGGAGAGCGAGGAGCGGCGGGAGCAAATCGTCGCGGCGGCGGCAAGCGAGGTGTTTCCGGTGGTGGAGATGGACCCGCGGAAGCTGGCGGAGTGGGAGCGGGCGAATGCGCTGGGGATGCCCGTGGCGGAGATCGCGCGGAGCTACGGCGTGAAGGAAACCGATGTGCGCGGGGCGCTGGGGCTGGGGAACACCGCTGGTCTGCCGACGCGCGACGAGCGCGCGGCCAACCCTTCAAAATGAAAACTAAATCACGAGCGGACTCCGCATCATCGAACCTCGACGGCAGTAAGCGCGTTGGCAGTAGCAGCTCTGGTTCGCCTCTGGGGGGCGCGATAGAACTGCTTCGCTCTCACAATGCATGGAGACGCAGCGAGCACAATAAGCAGCACGCACCGAAAGAAATAGGCGAAGCCATCGACCTCCTATGCCTATGCGCAGAGAAGGACGCGGCCCGGCTCGACTGGCTCCAAGCACAGGAAGTGCATCGCGCCCGCGAGACGGGGACGCACAGCGAACCATTCGACTTCCTTGTGCTCGCCGAGGACGGAACGACGTGCTGGGGGAAAACTTACCGCGAAGCCATCGACTCAGCCAAGGCGCATGTTTTGGCGAACGTCAGCGGTCAGCCACGCGCGGAGGACGGATCATGAGCATCACCAAAAAGGCCAAGCCCGCGCGTTGTGCTGTGGCGCCTTTGTTCGGCGTCTTCGTGCGCGCCGGCACGATGAACGTGAGTGGAGAGACAACTATCGGCTGCGCAATCGCCATGACTGAAGAACATCTTCGCGGCGCGGCGCGGCTGCCATTCTATCGCCGCGTGGCCGTGCTCGCCGTGGATGACTACCCCGCGCTTGAGGAGTTGGTCGCGGAGACGCTGGCTAACCGGCATGGATACACCGTGATCGGCGAACCGGCGATGATCTATCGCGGCGACGCGGCGGCAGTCCTCGCGGCTCTTGGGCTTTCGTCGAACGCCTCGGATGAGCCACGCCGCCCCTGACATGAGCACGCAAAAAGAAGCATCGTCGGCGTTGGCTCTGGCCGATTGTTGGGCGTCCGATTGTGGCCGCGTGGTGCTGCACTGCGCCGACTGCCGTGACGTGCTGCCAACGCTTGCGCGCGCCGACGCTATCATCACCGACCCGCCCTACGGCATCGGCTTCGCGGCGCAGCCCACGAAATGGCAAAGGCTGGCGGGCAAGCAGGCGGAGGCATGGGATGACGCAACGGTGCCCGACGTCGTGCTCGCGCTGCCCTCACTCGCCCCGCTCTGCGTGGTATGGGGAGGCAACTACTACACGCTGCCATGCACGCGCGGCTGGCTGATGTGGCGCAAGCCGGACGCCCCGCCGAGCATGGCGCACGGGGAGCTGGCGTGGACAAACCTCGACGCGAACTTGCGCGTGATAGACTGGAGCATCTCGGCCACGAATGCCGAGCGCGTGGGGCATCCGACGCAAAAGCCGGTGCGCGTGATGAGCTGGAGCATGGAGCAGGTCGGTGCGCCCGAAGGCTGCACGGTGCTCGATCCGTTCATGGGAAGCGGAACGACCGGAATCGCGTGCATCCGCACGGGACGGCGCTTTATCGGAATCGAGAAAGACCCCGCGCACTTCGCCACCGCTCTCGCCCGCATCAAGGCCGAGCTCGCTCAAGGCGATTTGTTTTTGTCTGTTCTGCCCAACGACTGCGGTGAGCCACGGCCCGGAGGCTCGGCGTAGGGACGTTGGCTCTGACGCATGGTTCTGTGGCCTCTCCCTGACTCACGAAAAATAATGCTTGCAATGCGTGCGCGCACGCACAGAACTACGCACATGAGCCACTACTACGACGCCACGATGACCAAGAGCCGGATGGAAATGTCCAACCTCGGATGCGCCCTCATCGAAGAGATGAACGCCACCGACCTGACCGCGAAAATCTCCAAGCATGAAACCTACATCGCGCAATACGAACAGAGCATCCGCGAGCGCCGGAAGGAAATCGCCAGCCTGCGCCGCCAGCTCAAAAACGCGAAGGCCAAGAAAGCCAAGCATGAAGCCGCAATCCTCGCCTAAAAAACCCGGCTTCAAAATCGGCCAACGACTCACCCTCTTCCAAGTGGGTGAGCTTCGGCGGCTGGCGGACACCGGCTACGATGTGAAAGTGTCGCTCGGAAACGGCGGCTGGAAACTCGACAACCTGAAACGCGTGCTATGATAACGCTCATCAACGGACCGTATAACGGGCGGCAAATCGAAGACAGCGGCGCAGACCCGATACGCATGGGAATCTACGACCACACCAAACCGCCCGGCATCCACATCGGCGTGGCAATCTACCGGCGATTCCCGCCGCTCGATCCTTCGGGCGAGCAGGCGTTCTGGGACGGCAACGATTGGCAGGGCGAACTCGTGGAGACTATACGCGCATGAAACACAAATGCCCAAAGTGCGGCCACCGCTTCGAGGACAACGCCCAGCAGACGAAGGCCGCGAAAGCACGCTGGAAGGCCACGAGCGCCGAGGATCGTTCTTCTGCCGCGTCAGCGGCGGCTCGGGCGCGTTGGAAAACCAAGAAGGCCGATGGGCCACAGAACACTGATTAAGCGACCCGCGGCGCATAACAGTTTCTGCAATACACTAAACATGAACATCAAACAAATTTCACCAATTCAACAGCAGAAAATCGAGGCGATGGTCGATGAGGTCTGGCGCGTGGCGCGCGCGGATCTCAAGGAATACACCACGCTGAAGGCTTACGGCGATTGGGCGCGTCGGTTCGGTCGGTGGCTCGTGCTGGTGGCGGCACCCGAGGTGCGGGTGGCTTCGCCGGCGGAGAAAATCCGCGCGTTTCTTTTTTGGATCGCGGAGGGCGGCGATAATGGCCGGAAGAAATCCGGCACTTCGCTCAATCAGGCGCGCCATGCGTTGCTTTTCCTTTATCAAAAGGTGCGACGCGAGGAGGTCGGGGATGTGGGCGCGATCCCGGTGGCGAAGCGGCCGGGGCTGTTGCCGGATTTGCGCACGCCAGAGGAGGTGGCGAAGGTGATCGGAGCGGTGGAGGATTCGCCGACGATGCCGTTTCGGCTGATCTTGCAATTGCTGTTTTTCACGGGCGGGCGCATCAATGATGTGCTCCGCCTGCGGCTGAAGGACATCGATTGGAAAAATTCCGAGGTGGTGTTTCGCGCGGGTAAGGGGCGGAAGGATCGGCGGGGCGTGCTGCCGTGCGCGGTGATGCCGGCGCTCCGCGAGCAGGCGACGCGGGCGTGGCGGATTTCCCGGCTCGATAAAGCCGATGGGGTGCCGGCGGAACTGCCGGATGGAGTTTTCAATAAATCGCGGAGCTATGGCTTTTCGTGGGGCTGGGCGTTTGTGTTTCCCGCCCCGGCGGCGGGGATGAATCCACTCCAGGGGATTCGCAATCGGTGGCACGTGGATCCGCGCTATGTGCAGCGGGCGGTGCGCGAGGCGGCGAACAAGGTGGGACTGGATGGCATCCTCACGCCGCACAAGCTGCGGCACGTTTACGCGACGGAACTGCTCACGGATGGCGTGGATATTCGCACCGTGCAGGATCTGCTCGGCCATGTGAACGTGAAGACGACGGAAATATACACGCACACTTCGCTCCGCGCGCCGCGCACGGTGCAGGCGATCGCGCGCCATGCGGAGCGGTTGTTGGTCGCCGGGCGCGCGGCAGCGTAGGGCGCGCTGCGGTTTACGTTTCCCACACTCTTTGCCGCGCGCCGATTCGGTGGCGGGCACAATTTTTCGGCGCGGAGGTGCGCCGGGCAAAACTCATTTTTTCTATGTCTGACACTTTTTCAGAATCTACCCCCACGGCGCGGCCGCGGCATTTGCAGGAGCTGTATGCGTTGCTCGGCGGGCGGCCGGTGCTGCTCCCCATCCCCCCTTCGTTTGACCATAAGCCGCAGAAGGGGCCGAGATACGACGCGTGGGCGAAGGTCACGTGGGAGGATACGCAGAGTCGGGCGGCGGTGGTGACGTATTCGCGGGAGACGCCGGGCACGCGGGAGCGGGCGGTGTTTCGCCGGGAGAACTTGATGGGGCTGCTCGATGATCCGCGGAATAACCTCGGCGTGCTGCTGGGGGCGGCGAGCCAGCGTGTGGAGGAGGGGAGCACCTGGCATCTGTGCTCGATCGATGTCGATGAGGAGGCCGGGGTGGCGGAATTCACGGGCGCGAATCCGCGGCTGGCAGAGACGCTCCAGACGGTGGGCTCGCGGGGGCGGAATTTCTGGGTGTGGGTGGAGGGCGAATATCCGCCGCTCTCCAAGGTGTTTCACGCGGAGCGCGATGAGGCGGGCGAGGCGTATCTGCACAAGGCGGACAAAAAGCGCGCGTGGGGCGAGTGGCGGGCGACGGGTGGGCAGACGGTGATCTACGGCACCCATCCGGGCACGGGGCGGCCGTATCGGCGCGAGGTGGAGGCACCGCCAGTGCGGGTGAAGTTTTCCGAGATCGTGTGGCCGGAGGGGTTGTTTCTACCGTGGGCGCCGGAGCCGGCGGCGGAGGCGGAAAAAGAAATGGACGCGCTTACGAAAGCGCACGGCGTGCCGTATGAAAAGACGGACAAGGGAGGGATCACGGTGAATCAAACGTGGTTTGCGGCGTGGTTTTGCCAAAAGCACAAGGTGATCTATTCGCCGGAGGGGCAGGAGTTTTTTCAATACGAGGGACCGGCGACGGGTCTATGGATCAAGCAGACGGCAGACTCGGTGCGGCGGGAACTGGCGGCAGACATCAAGGAACTTTCCGATGCGAACCAGGAGCCGAAGTTGATCATGATGCGCACGGCGCAACTCGAGAACGCGATCACGTCGAAAATCCGTGGCTTCGCGGAGCGGTGGCGTGTGTGGGAGCGGCCGAGATCGGTGAAGACGAACCGGCCGCGGGCGCTGGCGCATCTGCGCCACTGCATGCTCGATCTGGACTGTGATCCGCCGCAGGAGCTGCCCTTTTCGCCTGATTTCATGTCTCGGAATCGCATCGATGTGGAACTGCAACCGGGCGCGGAGTGTCCGCGGTTTCTCGGCGAACTGCTGGGCAATGCGTTGCACGCCGATGATATCCGGCTGCTGCGCAAGATCGCGGGGCAGATGCTGCTGGGCGTGAATCTGGCGCAAAAGATCGTGATTCTGACGGGGCTGGAAGGCCGCGGAAAATCGACGTTTGTGAAGGTGATGCAGCGGGTGATCGGTGAGGTAAATTGCGGCGAGCTGCGCACGGCGCACCTGGCGGAGCGGTTTGAAATCTTCCGCATGATGGCGAAGTCCCTCGTGGTGGGTAACGATGTGCCGGGAGATTTCATGATGCAGGATGGCGCCTATGTGATGAAGTCCCTCGTCGGTGGCGATCTGATGGCGGCGGAGCCGAAGAACGGAAACGAGAGCTACAGCCTGCGCGGGGAGTTGAATATCTTGATCACCTGCAACACGCGGCTGCGGGTGCGGCTCGATGGTGATGCCGGTGCGTGGCGGAGGCGGTTGATTTTGATCCCCTACGACTCGCCGCCGCCGAAGAAGAAGGACCCGTTTTTCGTCGAAGGGTTGGTCGCCAAAGAGGCCCCGGGCATCCTGCATTGGATGATCGAGGGCGTGGTGGATTTGCTCGGCGATTTGGAGAACTTCGGCGACATTCAGATGACGGCGGCGCAGAAAGATCGCGTCGAGTCACTGCTCGCGGAAAGCGACAGCGTGAGGGACTTCGCGCGGCGCGGGTGTCAAAAGGCTGGGCCGGATAGCAAGGTGACATCGGAGCAGATGTCATCGGCCTATATCGATTATTGCATGCGGCTGAATTGGAAGCCGTGGTCTTCGAAGGCGGTGGAGAGTATGTTGCCTGATGCGTTGATGGAGATCCACGGCGCGATCAAATCAAACGACATCAAGCTATACCCGGGAGACAAGGCAAAGCGCGGCTACCGTGGAGTGAGCCTGGTCGGGGCCGGCGGTGGTGATGAGCCAGAAGGCGCCGCGGTGCCGATCGGGGCGGCGGCGGGAGCCGTCGACGAGGAAGGAGGTGCGTTTTGAGCGCGACACCGTATAACGGGCCGCAGCGCCCCGTGAGCCTCGCGGAGCGCCGCGACATCATCGGGGGTGTGCTCTTCCCCCTCTCCCCCCGATGGGAGCCGGATGGGGTGTGGGGCTATGTGACGTGTCCGGGGCAGGAATGCCACAACAACGGCAACGGCGTGCGGGATTGTCGGGTGTTCGCGGTCGAGGCGCCGGGGCATCGCGTGATGCCGCCCGGGGTCTATTGCCTACACACGAGCTGCGCCGGGGTGTTGGCTGAGGTCAACAGGCGGATACGTTCGGAGATCGGCAAGGCCAAGGTGCGGGGCTTAGGGGCGGGAACGGCGCGCAAGGTGGCGAGCCCCACCAATGGCCCATCAAATGAGCTACGGACGGCACGGACGGGTAAAATCATACTGCCAGTCAAACAGGGGGGGGTGTTGCGGACGGCACGGACGGGTAATCCCAAAGCTTTAGATATATACGCGCGTGCGCGCGTGCACGGTTTGCCGGAAGCTTCTGTTTTGCCGTCCGTGCCGTCCGTGGTTGCGTCACCCCCAGCCTTTTCGGTTGCTGCTTCTGAATTTTTGGAAAGGCCGGTGCCTGTCAAAAAAGACCCCCACCCTGGACCTGCAAACGCAGAAGCAATGGGGAGGGCTGGATTTCAAGAAGGAGGGGAGGGTGATGATGCGGAATGCACGCTCATGATCGGCGAACAAGTAATGCGGGGGCGGTTGGTCAAAGGTGAGTGGAAGGAGATGAAAAAACTATGACGTTTCAAGAAATGTTAGAGGATCTCGATGTGCCGCCCGACAAGGCTGAGAAGCTGCTCGCAGCGCATGAAGCCGAGGCCGACCGGCTAGGGTGGCAGCGGGCGGGCGAGTGCTTGCGGCGCGTGCTTATCAGGTTAGGACGGGACAGCGTGCAAGGTCGCGCGCTCAGTCGGGCGCTCGGCTTCACTGGCGAGGAATCCCTCGCGCGCGCTGCGCTGGCGTTCTCTGTATCGAAGCAATATCTGCATCGGCTGAGGTCGGATGCGGCGAAGGCGTTGGGTGATCTATCATCGAGCGGCGAGAGTGATTCCTGAAAAAACGTGGGTCCTTCCGGCTGGAAAAATTTTTACAGGATTAAAGCCGC
>JBEANZ010000028.1:0-5229 GCA_041165185.1 Verrucomicrobiota bacterium
CTACGTCTACGCCGTCCTCCACCATCCGGTTTACCGCGAGAAATACGCCGCCAATCTCCGCCGCGAGTTGCCGCGCATCCCGTTCGCGCCGGACTTCGCGGCGTTGGCCAAGGCCGGCGAAAAACTCGCGGCGCTGCACACCGGCTACGAGACGCAGAAGGAGTTCAAGTTGAAGCGCGTCGAGGCGCAGGGCGTGAAGCCCGACTGGCGCGTCGAGCGGATGAAGTTGTCCAAGGACAAAGCCGCGCTCGTCTACAACGACTGGCTCACGCTGGAGGGCATCCCGGCCGCCGCGCACACCTATCGGCTCGGCAACCGCAGCGCGCTCGACTGGGTGGTCGACCAATACCGGGTCGAGCGCGACACCGCCGGCGAAATCACGAGCGACCCCAATCAAGCGCACGACGAAGCCTACATCGTCCGCCTCGTCGGCCAGGTCGTCACGGTGAGCGTGGAGACGATGAAGCTCGTGGCCTCGTTGCCGCTCCTCGACGACGGGACGCCGCCGAAGCCGGAACCGCCGGACGAGGGCTACACGCAGGCCGACCTCGACGCCGCCCACATCTACGTCGCCGAAGATCCAGCCCCCGACACCGCGTGAGGGCGCGCGTGAATCGTCCCCGTGTTTAGCCTCGCCGCCACGCCCCTCGATCCCGCCGCGCTCCAGCGTGCGCTCGCCGATGTGCGGGCCGGCGCGTGCGTCACCTTCGAAGGCTGGGTGCGCAATCGCAACGACGGCCAGCCCGTCCTCTCGCTCGACTACGAGGCCTACGCTCCGCTCGCCGAGAAGGAGGGTGCGCGCATCCTCGCCGAGGCGCGCGCGAAATTTTCCCTCCTCGGCGCGCACTGCGTCCACCGCACCGGCCACCTCGCGCTCGGCGAACTCGCCGTCTGGGTCGGGGTGACGGCGGAGCATCGCGGCGCGGCGTTCGACGCGTGCCGCTACATCATCGACGAGGCCAAGGCCCGCGTGCCCATCTGGAAAAAGGAGCACTACGCGAGCGGCGCCACCGCGTGGATCAACTGCGCGACGCGCGGGGATTTCGCGGACGCGACGCGGTAGCGCGCGGCTGGTCCGGTGCCGCAGCCCGCCTCAGCGCTGGAGCCGCGGCGCCCCCGCCGCGTTTGCCGTTGTCGCCGCCGCCCGGCGCGCCCACGCAACCCCTGCGCCGTCTTCGCCAGGAACAGCGCGCACCCAACGAAATCTAGAATTTGGTTGTTCGCCGATTCGCGAACTCGCTAACACTCCCGCGTCCGTCCCCACCCCGCTCATGGCCGATCACCCCCACGCCGTCCTCGCCCTCTTTGTGGCGGTCGCCGTGGGCATCCCCCTCGTGCTGCTCGGCGTCGCGCGGCTGTGGTTCCGGTTTTTCCAACCCGCGAAGCCCGGCCTCGATAAGCAGTCCGCCTACGAATGCGGCATCGCGCCCACCTCCGACTCGTGGATCCAGTTCAAGGCGCACTACTACCTCTACGCGATCCTCTTCCTGATTTTCGACGTCGAGGTGTTGTTCCTCCTGCCGTTCGCGGCGGCGTTCAACGTCCTCTCGCCCGGCGCGCTCCTCGCGATGCTCGTGTTTGTTCTCCTCCTCGCCGAGGGCCTCGTCTGGGCCTGGCACCGCGGCCATTTGGAATGGAAGTAGAAAAAAATTAACCACGGATCACACGGATGAACACGGATCAATCCCCAAGCCCGCAGGTCCCCATCCGTGTCGATCCGTGTGATCCGTGGTTGAAAAGGTTTTTGAGGGCTGCCGCATGAACCCCGAAATGTTCGCAGCGCCGCCGCCCTCCGTCTCCGACGCCGAGCGCGCCGAGTTCCGCCGCCAGGGCATTCTCCTCACCTCGCTCCAGGAACTCTACACGTGGGGCAACAGCAACTCCGTCTGGCCCCTCCAGTTCGGCCTCGCGTGCTGCGCCATCGAGATGATCGCGGCCTCGATGGCGAAATTCGACATCGCGCGCTTCGGCTCGGAGGTCTTCCGCGCCTCGCCGCGCCAAGCCGACCTCCTCATCGTCTCCGGCACCGTCACGAAAAAAATGGCCCCGCAGGTCGTGCGCCTCTGGAACCAGATGCCCGAGCCGAAATACTGCATCGCGATGGGCGCCTGCGCGATTTCCGGCGGCCCCTTCAAGCAGGGCTACAACGTCCTCAAGGGCATCGACCGCTTCATCCCCGTCGACCTCTACATCCCCGGTTGCCCGCCGCGCCCCGAGGCGCTCCTCCACGGCCTCGTGCAGCTCCAGCAGAAAATCAAAAAAGTCCAGCTCACCGGCCCCGCCGCCCCGCGCCACCTGCGCGCCGATCTCCCGTGTGATTTTCCCGTCCCCGAATTCGGCGAACACGATCTCGAGCCGCCCGCCAACCCCGCCGTTTGGTCCGCGCCGACCGAGAAAATGGCTGAACGACTGAAAGGCTGAAGGACTGAAAATGCCCGACGGATCCCCAGCACCAGCCGCTTCTCCCGCCCCCTCCACGCCCGCCGGCCCGCCCGCCGCGAGCGCGTCTGCTTCAGCCCTTCAGCCGTTCAGTCTTTCAGCCCTTCTCCCCCGCGCGCTCGCCGCCGTCCCCGGCGCGGAGATTACCCTCGTCACCAACCCCGGCCCCGCCGCGCAACACTCGCTCCTCCTCGACGCCGCGCACGCCCGCGCCGTCGCCGCCTTTCTCCGCGACGATCCCGCGCTCCAACTCGACCAGTGCTCCAACGTCACCGGCCTCGACTGGCCCGAAAAGGAAATCGTCGAGACCACCAAAGTCTCCGTCCCCGATCCGGCCAATCCGTCCGCGCCGCCGAAAATCACCGAGCAAAAAACCAAACGCCTCCAGCCCGGCTGCCTCGAAGTCGTTTACCACCTCTACTCGATCGCGCTCCGTCACGGCCCGGTGATCCTCCGCCTGCGCACCGCCAACCGCACCGATCAAGTCACGCTCCCCTCGCTCACGCCGGTGTGGCG
Organism: Verrucomicrobiota bacterium; assembly: GCA_041165185.1. GTDB lineage: Bacteria > Verrucomicrobiota > Verrucomicrobiia > Opitutales > Opitutaceae > JBEANZ01. The sequence goes on from JBEANZ010000028.1 coordinate 2,956, forward strand.
CGCGTGCGAGTTTCAGGAGCGCGAAATCTTCGATCTCTACGGCGTGAACTTCGCCGGCCACCCCGATTTGCGCCGCCTCCTGATGTGGGACGCGTTCAAAGATCACCCGATGCGGCGCGACTACGTCGAACCCGACGACTACGAGTGGGAGCCGACGCCGCACGGCGCGGTGTTGGAGAAAGCGAAGGCACATTATCCCACGCCACCCGCGGTCTCAACGGCGGTGCCGGCGGCGTCGGTAAAGGCTGAAGGACTGAAAACTGAAGGCTGAAAACATGAAGCTCCTCGCTGTTTTCTATGGGTCGAAGGCGGCCTGCTCCGAAGCCCCGAAGGGGCGCAAGTCGATAGCCCAGGGCAACGCCCTGGGAATCCGGTTGGAAAAATGTCTTCGCCCTGAAGGGGCGACACCCTCGTCTGCTTTCGCCCTTTCAGGGCTTGGATTCTTGCGGCGGACATTTCCCGGGGCGTTGCCCTGGGCTTTCAACTTTTCGCCCCTTCAGGGCTCCCCGTCCTCGACAGCTACCGGTTGAGAACCGCGAGGAACCCACCATGAGCCCCTCTCCGACGCCCGTTTCTCCGGCCGATCCGTTCAGCCTTCAGCCTTCAGCTTTCAGCCCTTCCGCCGCAGGCGCGACCGTCCGTGAAATCCACGACGAATTCCACGGCGATCTCCTCGAGGTCAGCATGGGGCCGCACCATCCGTCCACGCACGGCGTGTTTCGCATGATCGTCACGCTCGATGGCGAGACCGTCGTGAAGCTGAAGCCCGTCTTCGGCTACCTGCACCGCAACCACGAGAAGCTCGGCGAAAACACCAGCTACCTCGGCTCGATGCCCTACACCGACCGGCTCGATTACCTCTGCGCGATGACGAACAACTGGGCCTACGCCCTCGCCGTTGAAAAACTCGCCGGCCAGCCCGTCCCCGAGCGCGCCGAATACGTCCGCGTCATCCTCGCCGAGCTCACGCGCCTGCTCAACCACACCTGCCTCGCCGGTTTTCTCATGCAGGACTGCGGCTGCTCGGGCACGCCGCTGATGTATGCCTTCCGCGAACGCGAAAAAATTCTCGACCTCTTCGAGTCGCTCTCCGGCTCCCGGATGATGTGCAACTTCCAGCGCTTCGGCGGCTGCCGCGTGGACCCCACGCCCGAGTGGCTCGCCGCCGCGCGCCAACTCGCCGCCGGCTACGGCGCGTTTCTCGACGAGTTCGAGGCGCTGCTCACCGGCAACGAAATCATCCTCGCCCGCACGCAAAACATCGGCGTGCTCCCGCCCGCGCTCGCGATCAACGCCGGCGTCACCGGCCCGATGCTGCGCGCGACCGGCGTGAACCACGACCTGCGCAAGGTCGACGGCTACGGCGTCTATCCGCGGTTCGATTTCCGCATCCCGCTCGGCGACCACGGCGATGTTTACGACCGCTACATGATTCGCGTCCTCGAGATGCGCGAATCGATCAAGATTCTCGCGCAGGCCTTCGCGACGCTCCCCGGCGGCCCGATCATGGACCCGAAGGCGAAGCTCCGCGGCTTCCGCCCGAAAGCCGGCGAAGCCTACGGCCGCATCGAGGGCCCGAAGGGCGAGATCGGTTTTTTCCTCGTGAGCGACGGCAGCCCGAACCCGTATCGCTACCGCGTGCGCCCGCCCTCGCTCATCAACCTCACCGTGCTCGAGGACCTCTGCCTCGGCCACACCCTCGCCGACGCCGTGGTGATCCTCGGCTCGGTGGACATCGTGCTGGGCGAAGTCGATCGCTGAGGGGAAAGACTGAAGGACTGAAAAACTGAAAGGCTGAAACATGCATTCCCCGAACCTCTCCGCACGCCTCCACCTCCACTCTGGCGGGTTCGTTTCAGCCTTTCAGCCCTTCAGTCCTTCAGCCTTTCCCTCCTCCCCATGTTAGGCTCCGGCATCCTCCAAGGCCTCGCCGTCACCGCGAAGAATTTCGCGGGCTCCTTCCACGATCCCGCGCGCTACACCACGGTCGAGTATCCCGAGGTGCCCGCTAAACTCCCCGAGGCCTACCGCAACTTCCCGTTCCTCGTCGCCGAAAACGCCACCGACCCCATGGGCACGCTCCGCTGCGTCGCCTGCCAGATCTGCGAGAAAGAGTGCCCGCCCCAGTGTATCTTCATTGAAAAATCGAAGGACAAAAAACCCGACGCCGCCGGCAAACTACAACTCTTTCCCGCCGTCTTCGATATCGATACCTCGGTGTGCATGAGCTGCCAGATTTGCGTCGAGGTCTGCCCCTTCGACGCGATCAAAATG
>JBEANZ010000029.1:0-10866 GCA_041165185.1 Verrucomicrobiota bacterium
TGGCCGAGCGTCTGGGCCTGGTTGCGGAAGCTGGACTCGTCGAGGTTGTCGCCGGCCTTCACCGCCGAGGCGAACAGCTCGCGCTGCCGCTCGGCGATCTGGCGCAGCGAGCGCTCGGCGAGCGACTCGGTGTCGGCGGCGCGCGCGGCGACGAGGGCGAGCAGCGCAAGGGCGAGGAGCGGGCGGAGGCGTTTCATGCGGACGAGTGCGACACTCTCAGTCCGCCAAGGTGCCCGCGTAAACATTCATCCGCGCCCCGCGCAAAAAGCCCACGAGCGTCAGCCCGCCCGCGCGCGCAAGATCGACCGCCGCGCTCGTCGGCGCCGAGATCGCCGCGAGGCACGGCACGCCGGCGGCGAGCGCCTTCTGCACCAGCTCGAAACTCACGCGACCGCTCACCAGCACGATGCGCCCGGCGAGCGGCAACCGCTCCGCGAAAAATGCGTGGCCGATCACCTTGTCGAGGGCGTTGTGGCGGCCGACGTCCTCGCGCACGAGTTCGAGCGCGCCGGTCGCGTCGAAGAGCGCGCTCGCGTGCAGGCCGCCCGTCGCGGCGAAGCCCGCCTGCGCGGCGCGGAGCTTTTCCGGGAGCGACGCGAGGACCGCGCGGCGCGGCGCGAGCGGCGCGGCGAGCGGCGCGCACGTCGCGAGCACGGCGTCGAGCGTGGCCTTGCCGCACACGCCGCAGCTCGACGAGGTAAACACGTGGCGCGTGAGCCGCGCCCAATCCACCGCGACGCCCGGCGCGAGCAGGACGTCGAGGACGTTTTCCTGCGGTTTGCCGCCGTCGGCGGTGCAACGCACGATGTCCAGCACCTCGTCGCGCCCGCGCACGATGCCCTCGGTCACGAGGAAACCCGCCGCCAGTTCGCGGTCGTGCTCCGGCGTGCGCATCGTCACCGCCACGCTCCGCCCGCCTACGCGAATCTCGAGGGGCTCCTCGACGGCGAGCACATCCTCGCGTGCCTCGGCCGGCGCCGCGCCGTCGACGCGCGCGAGCGCGACGGCACGAGTGGAGCGGGCGAGCGACATGGCGCGACCAAAGCAAAAGAAGCTCGCGCCGCCACGCCAATCGCGGATGTGTTCGCATGCACACTATCTCTCATGACCACCCCAACCGCCTCTACTCTTGCCGCCGCCGCCACCGGCGCCGCGCCCCGTCCGCTGCCCGGCCGCGGCGCGTCCGCGAACCCGCCCAACCGGTTCGTGCGCCTCCACCTCGCCCCCGATCCCGATGCCGACGCGCTCCCCGACGAGGAGCGTCCGCACCCACGCACCGAGTTTTTCCACGACGCCTCCGCATCCATCCTCACGCAAAACGACAGCCCCGACATCCCGTTCACCTTCGGCCTGAATCCCTATCGCGGCTGCGAGCACGGCTGCGCCTACTGCTTTGCGCGCCCCTACCACGAGTATCTCGGCTGGAGCAGCGGCCTCGATTTCGAGGCGAAAATCATGGTGAAAACCCGCGCGCCCGCCCTCCTGCGCACCGCGCTTTCTTCGCCCCGCTGGGCCGTGGAGAGCATCACGATGAGCGGCGCGACCGACTGCTACCAACCGTGCGAGCGGACCTTCCGCATCACGCGCGGCTGCCTCGAAGTCTGCGCCGAACTCCGGCAACCGATCTCCATCATCACGAAAAACGCGCTCGTCACCCGCGACCGCGACCTGCTCGCGGACCTCGCGCGCGACCACTGTGCCGCGGCCTATGTTTCCGTGACGACGCTCGACACCGAACTCGCCGGCAAACTCGAGCCGCGCGCGTCGCGCCCCGCCGCGCGCCTCCGCGCGATCCGCGCGCTGGCCGACGCGGGCATCCCGGTCGGCGTGATGGTCGCCCCCACGATCCCCGGCCTCACCGATCACGAGCTGCCGGCGATTCTGGACGCGGCCGCGGCGGCGGGCGCGACGCGCGCCGGCTACATCGTGCTGCGCCTCCCGCACGCGGTGAAGGACGTGTTTCTCCAATGGCTCGACGATCACGCGCCGGGGAAAAAAGCCCGCGTCGTCGATCGCGTGCGCGAGATTCGCGGCGGCAAACTCAACGTGAGCGAGTTCGGCGCGCGGATGCGCGGCGAGGGCGTCTTCGCCGAGCAAATCCGCGATCTCTTTCAGGTCGCGGCACGGCGGGCGGGGCTCTCGACCGAGCGCACGGCGCTCGACAAATCGCATTTCCGCCGGCCGGGCGGGGAGCAGTTGAGTCTGTTCTAGCCAAGCATTCGGCCGGCGCTAAATTGCCGCCATGAACCCCGACCCCCGTCGCGCGGAAATTCCCGTCGCGCTTCACCTCGTCCGCGGCCAACGCGTCGTGCTCGATTCCGAATTGGCGCGGCTCTACCGCGTGCCGACCTTTCGCTTCAACGAAGCCGTCAAGCGCAACGCCGCCCGCTTCCCCGCCGATTTTTGCTTTCGGCTTACGCCACAGGAGTTTGCAAACTTGAAATCGCAAACTGCGATATCAAGTTCGGCCCACGGCGGCGCGCGCACACCGCCCCGCGCCTTCACCGAACACGGCGCCGTGATGGCGGCCAACATCCTGCGCTCGCCGCGCGCCGTGCAACTGAGCGTGTTTGTGGTGCGCGCCTTCATCGCGATGCGCGAGGAGCTCGCCGCCCACACCACTATCCTGCGCCGCCTCGCCGAAATCGACAAGACGCTGCTCGTGCACGACGCCGCGCTTCGCGATTTCTACCGCCAGTTGCGCCCGCTGCTCCTCCCGCCGCCCGAGAAACCCAAACCCAAGATCGGGTTTCACCAGGGCAACCGCTGATCCCCGGGCCATGTGCACCCGCTACGTGTTGTTGAAGGAACACCTCCGCGACATGCTCGTGCGGCTCGGGCTGGGCGACGACGCCGCCTTCGCCACCCGCTACAACATCGCGCCGATGACCGTCGTGCCCGCCGTGCGCGCGACGCCCGCTCGTGCCGCCGCCGCGCTCCGCTGGGGCCTCGTGCCGCCGTGGGCGCGCGAGGATGCCGGCTTCAAGATGGTCAACGCGCGCAGCGAGACCGTCGCGGAAAAGCCGGCGTTTCGCGACGCCCTGCGCAAGCGCCGCTGCGTCATACCCGTGAGCGGCTACTACGAGTGGCAGACCGTCGGGAAAGTGAAACTGCCGTGGCTCTTCCAACGCCGCGACGAGCGACCGTTCTGGTTCGCCGGCCTCTGGGAGACGTGGCGCGGCGGCGAGGGCGGCGCGCCGCTTGAGACCTGCGCCGTCGTCACCACCACGCCCAACGCCCTCGCCCGCACCGTCCACGATCGGATGCCGGTGTTGCTCGACGACGCGGCCGCCGCCGCGTGGCTCGACCCGGCGACGACGGACGCGGCGCGGCTGACGCCGTTGTTGCGGGAGTTTGCGCCGGAGGGGATGACGGCGCGACGCGTGGCGCGCTTCGTGAGCAACGTCCGCCACGAGGGCGCGGCGTGCCTCGCGCCACCGGCGGCCGACGAGTTGGGCGAACCTGCCGCGGGCGGCGACGCGCAGTTGGCGCTAGGATTTTGAGTGGGCGACTCGTGTAGCGGCGGGCGTCCCTGTCCGCCGAGGCCGGTTAGTCGTTTTCCAAACCGGCGGGCAGGGACGCCCGCCGCTACGCGAACCGCCTTGTCCGCGCGCGGTCCGTCTGCGATGACCCCGTCTCCCGCCGCGTGACCCTCCTCGACCGCCACCTTTTCAAGAGCGTGCTCTTCACGTGCGCGGCGGCGGTGGGCCTGTTCGCGTTCGTGATGATGCTCGCCGCCATCAAGGGCGATCTGCTCGTGCCGCTCCTCACCGGGCGCCTCGGCTACGGCGTCGCCGCGCAACTGCTGCTAATGCTGCCCCTGACGGTCGCGCCGTTCGCGTTGCCGATGGGCCTGCTCACGGGCGTGCTGCTCACGCTCGGCCGGCTCTCGGCCGACAGCGAAATCATCGCGATGCGCGCCGCCGGCCTCGGCCTCGCGCGCATCGCGCGGCCGATTCTGGTGCTCGGCGTGCTCGGCGGGGTCGCGTGCCTGTTCACGAATTTCTACGCGTTTCCCAAGGCCAAGGCGAAATACGAACGCGACCTCACCGCCGCGCTCCGGCGCGATCCGCTCAGCTTCATCGTGCCGCGGACGTTCATCCGCGATTTCAAGGGCTGCGTGATTTACGTCGGCGACGTGAGCGGCACCGTGCTGCGAGACATTTGGACCTGGGAACTCGACGCGCAGCAGCGCACGAAGCGCTTCAGCCGCGCGGATTCGGGCCGCATCGAGTTCGACGAGGCGCAGAACACGCTCCTGCTCACGATGTCGGTCGCCAAGGTCGAGGACCGCGCCGCCGCCGCCCCGGAACGCTTCGTCGATCAGGCGCCGATGGTCGCGACCTCCGGCACGTTGCCCGTGGTGCTCCCGCTCGACCGGTTCTTCGGCCGCGAGGCCGGCAAGGTGAAACCGGAATGGTTCACCTACGCGCAGCTCGACGCCGAACGCGCGCGGCTCGCGGCGCAGCCCGTCGAGCCCGGCCGCGAGAAGGAGGCCGCCGTCCGCCGCATGAAACTCGCCATCGTCGTCCACGACAAATTCAACCTCGCGCTCGCCGCCTTCGCGTTTGCGCTGGTGGCCGTGCCGCTCGGGATCCGCGTCTCGCGCCGCGAGACGAGCGCCAACCTCGGTGTCGCACTGCTGCTCGTGATGGGCTTCTACCTGCTGACGGTCGCCGTGAAATCGCTCGACCGCCACCCCGAGTATCGGCCCGACCTTCTGCTGTGGCTGCCCAACGCGCTCTTTCTCGGGATCGGCGCGTGGCTGTTTCGCCGGCTGGAGCGGTAACGTAGCGGCGGGCGTCCCGGCCCGCCGAGGTTTGTCGAGCACGCCGAACCGGCGGGCAGGGACGCCCGCCGCTACGCCGACACCAACGCCTCCGTGCCGCGCGTGCACCGCACTTGCACCGCGCGCGACGCGCCACATTGTCGGCGCGCTTCAAACTCTTTTCCCCATGAGCTCCGCTGCCGCTTCCGTTTCCCCCGCCCCGAAAAACTTGCCGCGTATCCTCGGTTGGAGCGTCGTCGCCGGCCTCGGCGCCGCCGCCATCGCGGTCCTCGCCTCCTCGCGCGGCGAGCCCGTCAACGCCCTCTGGATGGTCGTCGCCGCCGGCTGCGTCTTCGCCATCGGCTACCGGTTTCACTCGGCCTGGCTCATGGCCGAGGTGCTCACGCTCGACGAGTTGCGCGCGACGCCGGCGGAACTTCACGAGGACGGAAAAGATTTTGTGAAGACCAACAAGTGGGTCGTCTTCGGCCACCACTTCGCGGCCATCGCGGGACCGGGGCCGCTCGTCGGGCCGGTGCTCGCGGCGCAATTCGGGTTTCTCCCCGGCCTGCTCTGGATGCTCGTGGGCGCGACGCTCGGCGGCGCGGTGCACGACTCGGTGATCATGTTCTGCTCGGTGCGACGGCGCGGCAAATCCCTCGGCCAGATGGTCCGCGACGAGGTCGGGCCGTTTGCCGGCGGCGTGGCGCTCATCAGCATCGTCGCCATCATGACGATCCTGCTCGCGGTGCTCGCGCTCGTCGTCGTCAACGCCCTCGCCGAGAGCCCGTGGGGCCTCTTCACGATCGCGGCGACGATGCCGATCGCGGTGTTCATGGGGCTCGGGATGCGGGGCGTCGGCAGCCACGGGCGCGGGCTCGTGATCGTGAGCGTTCTGGGCGTCATCGCGTTGCTGCTCGCGGTGTGGGGCGGACAATTTTTGCCGGGCACCAAACTCGAGGAGCTACTCACGTTGAAGGGCACGACGCTCGCGTGGTGGGTGATGGGCTACGGGTTGCTCGCCTCGATTTTGCCCGTTTGGCTGCTGCTCGCGCCGCGCGACTACCTGAGCACGTTCATGAAAATCGGCACGGTCATCGCGCTCGCCCTCGCGGTGATCGCGCTCGCGCCAATGCTGAAAATGCCGGCGCTCACGAAGTTCATCCACGGCGGCGGGCCGGTCGTCACGGGGCCGGTGTTCCCCTTCGTCTTCATCACGATCGCCTGCGCGGCGATGTCGGGTTTCCACTCGCTCATCTCCTCGGGCACGACGCCGAAGATGTTGGAACGCGAAACCCACATCCGCGTGATCGGCTACGGCGCGATGGTCACGGAAATGTGCGTCGGCGTGATGGCGCTCATCGCCGCCTGCGCGATGGAGCCCGGCCAGTATTTCGCCATCAACATGAAGGGCACCGCCGCCGCCGTGACGGCCAACGTGACCGCGATGGGTTTCCCCGTGACGACCGGCGACATGGCCGCGCTCGCCAGCAGCGTCGGCGAGAAGACGATGGTCGGCCGCACGGGCGGCGCGCCGACGTTTGCGGTCGGCATGGCGCAGATGTTCGCCGGCGTGCTCGGCAGCAAGGCCGCGCTCAAGCTCTGGTATCACTTCGCGATCATGTTCGAGGCGCTGTTCATCCTCACGACGATCGACGCCGGCACGCGCGTGGGGCGCTTCCTCGTGCAGGACCTGCTCGGTTCCGTTTGGAAACCGCTCGGCGACACGCGCAACGCCGGCGCGGGCGCGCTGGCCACGGCGCTCTTCGTCGGCGCGTGGGGTTGGTTTCTCTATCAGGGCGTCGTCGATCCGCTCGGCGGCATCAACTCCCTCTGGCCCATCTTCGGCATCGCGAATCAACTCCTCGCCGTCATCGCGCTCGCGCTCGGCACGACGGTGCTGATCAAGATGGGCCGCGTGCGGCACCTCTGGGTCACGCTCGCGCCGCTCGCGTGGCTGCTCGCCGTCACGATGACGGCCGGCTTGATGAAAATCTTCAGCCCCGCGCCCGTCGGTTTCCTCGCCCTCGCGAACGACCTCTCCAAAAAAATCGCGCGCGGCGGCACGCTTGCGGAGCTGGCGACGTGGCGCGCGCAACTCTTCAACAACCGCGTCGACGCGCTGGTGACGGGCGTGTTTCTCGTGCTGGTCGCGATCGTGGTCGTGGCCAACGCCCGCGTCTGGTGGCAGTTGCTCGCGGGCCAGCGCGCACCGGAGTTGCGCGAGGAGCCCTATGTGGCGGTCGGCGCGACGGCGAAGGCCTGAGCGATGTCAGGTTCCTCGCTGTCTTCGGTGGGGTGCTGTCGCGGATTGGGAGCCCCGAAGGGGTGAAAAGTTGAAAGCCCAGGGCAACGCCCTGGGAAATGGAACCAATAAGGGTCCAAGCCCTGAAAGGGCGAAACCGGACGAGGGTGTCGCCCCTTCAGGGCGAAGACATTCTTTCAATCCGTATCCCAGGGCCCTGCCCTGGGCTATCTACTTTCGCCCCTTCGGGGCTTCTGAACGGGTTGCCCTCGATCCACTCGAAACAGTGAAGAACCCTACTTCAAAAACGCCGGCACCTTCTCGCCGGCGATCATGTGCTCGAAGGACTCGCGGGCGTTGATGAGCTCGAATTTTCCGCCCTGCACGAGCACCTCGGCGGCGAGCGCGCGGGTGTTGTAGCGGCTGGCCATCGCGTGCCCGTAGGCGCCCGCGCTCATGAACGCGATCAGTTCGCCTTCGCCGACGTCCTGGAGCTGCCGGTCCTTCGCGAAGCAGTCGCCGCTCTCGCAGATCGGGCCGACGATGTCGGCGGTGAGCGCGCGGCGCGTGGTGTCGCGGTGGAGCGGCACGATCTCGTGGTAGCTTTCATACATCGCGGGGCGCACGAGGTCGTTCATCGCGGCGTCGACGATGAGGAAGTTTTTCCCGGCGCCGCGCTTGAGGTGCTCCACGCGGGCGAGGAGCACGCCGGCGTTGCCGACCATGAAGCGGCCGGGCTCGAGGAGGATTTTCAGGCCGAGCGGCTTCAACAACGGCACGAGCGCCGCGCCGTAAACCTCGGGCGTGATCGGGCGTTTGCCCTCGGGCTGGGCGTCCCACCACGCGGGCGCGCCGCTGGCGAGCGCGTCGCGGTAGACGATGCCGATGCCGCCGCCGACGGAGAAATAGGTGATGCCGTATTTCGCCTTCAGCTCGGCGGCGAAGGGCGCGACTTTTTCCACGGCCTCGACGAACGGCCCGACGTCCGTGAGCTGCGAGCCGATGTGCATCTGCACGCCGCGCAGGAGGAGGTTCGGGTATTTCGAGGCGGCCTCGTAGGCGGCGGCGGCGAATTTCAGCGGGATGCCGAACTTGTTGTCGCTCTTGCCGGTGGTGATTTTCGCGTGCGTGTGGGCGTCGACGTCCGGATTGATGCGGATGGCGATGGGCGCCTTCACGCCGAGCGTGCCGGCGACGTGGTTGATGCGCACGAGCTCGGGCTCGCTCTCGACGTGGAAGGAGAAAATGCCGCTTTCCAACGCGAGCTTGATCTCGGCCTCGGTCTTGCCGACGCCGGCGAAGACGCTGCGTTTCACGTCGGCCCCCGCCGCGAGCACGCGGCGCAGCTCGCCGCCGCTCACGAGATCGAAGCCGGCGCCGAGGTTCGCGAAGTGGCGGAGCACGGCGAGGTTGGAGTTGGCCTTCATCGCGTAGCAGACCTGGGCGTCGAGCCCGGCGAGGCCGCGTTGGAGGCGCGTGCAGTTGTCGGCCATCGTGGCGGCGCTGTAAACGTAGGTCGGCGTGCCGTAGAGGCGCGCGACTTCGGCGAGATCGACGGACTCGCAGTGGAGATCGGAACCGGAGTAGCGGAAGTGGTGCATGGTATGAGAGTGGTGACGCGAAAAATTTCGCGAAAGGTGCGGAGCCAACGGCTTTCCCCTTGAAAAAACGAATCCAAAATTCGTGATGGGCGCGTGCTCCGCGCGTTGTTCAATTTTCTCCGTCGTCCGGCCCTCCGCTTCGGCCTGCGGCGTGATCCGCGCGGGCGTTTCCGGGACCCGCGCTTCGTGAGTTTCCTGAGCCAGAACAACCGGAAGTCCCTCGACACCGACGCGCAGGACGCCGTGCTCGCGGGCCGCAAGGTGATGCGCGCGGCGCTGAAGGTGGCGTTTTTCGGCGGTGCCGCGTGGGTGGTGCTCGAGAGCGCGAAGGCGCTGTCGGTGTTTTGAGCGCGCGCGGGCGTCGTGGCTGAGGCGTCCCGCCTCGGGGCCGCCGCGGCGCGGGAAAAACGCCCGGCCGCCGCCGGCCGCGCTTGTGCGCGGGGAAAATTTGCGAATGGTTTGGCGACGTGAGCCTTCGTTCCCAGTTGCCGAACGTGTTGAGCGCGCTGCGCATCGCCCTGATGCCGGCCGTGCTCTCGACGGCGCTTGGCGGCTCGCGGCCGTGGTTTCTCGCGTTGCTCACGATCGCGTTGCTCACGGATGCGTTGGACGGGTTTCTCGCGCGCCGGTGGAACGCCGGCTCCGAACTCGGCCGCAAGCTCGATAGCGCCGCCGACTACCTCACCATGATCACGGGCATCGCGGGCATCGCGTTGCTCTGGCCCGACATCATGCACCGCGAACTCGCCTGGGTCGTCGCCGGGCTGACGGCGTTTTTCGCGGTGATCGTTTACGGGCTCGTGCGGCTGGGGCGCGCGCCGTGCTACCACACGTGGGCGTCGAAGGCGCTCGGCGTGGCGTGCGCGTTTTCGCTCGTGCCGTTGCTCGCGGGATGGACGGCCCTGCCGTTCCGCATCGCGATGGCGTTGCTCGTCCTCGGCGGCCTCGAGGAGATCGTGATCGCGATGCTGGTGCCCTGGCATGAGGGCGAGATCGCCTCGGCGTGGCACGCGTGGCGGTTGCGCGCGGCGCGGCGCGAGGAGGCGGGCGCGCGATGAGTGCCGCGCGAAAAAAATCCGCCCGCCCCGCCGCACGGCCTGCGGCCGCGAGCGCCGCCATTCCCGCCGCCGCGACCCCGCCGGCGCCCATCGACGTGCCCGACTACGAGAAGCTCGCGCCGGCGCGGCTCACGCCGATGGCGTGGAATTATTTCAGCGGCGGCGCGCAGGACGAGTTCACCGTCGGCTGGAACCGCGACGCCTACGCGCGCCTCCGCCTGAAACCGCGCGTGCTCGTGGATGTTTCCCAACTCGACACGGGCGTGACCCTCTTCGGCCAGCGGCTCCCGCACCCGATCCTGCTCGCGCCGACGGCCTACCACCGGCTCGCGCATCCCGAGGGCGAACTCGCCACGGCGCGCGGCGCGGCGGCCGCCGAGGCGACGTTCGTCGTCAGCACCTCGTCGACCACGAGCGTCGAGGACATCGCGGCAGCGGCGGCGGGATCGCTGTGGTTTCAACTCTACGCCCAACGCGACCGCGAATTTTCTCTCGCCATCATCCGGCGCGCGGAGGCGGCGGGTTGTCGCGTGCTCGTTATCACGGTGGATTCGCCCGTGCTCGGGCCGCGCTACCGCGAGGCGCGCGATCGGTTCACGCTGCCGGCGGGCGTCGAGCGCGCCAACCTCCGCGGCCTCCCCACCGCGACCGGCGGCCATCGCGCGACGGAAAACAGCATCTACTCCCCGCTCCTCGATCCGCGGCTCACGTGGAAGGACATCGCATGGCTGCGCGGGCAGACCAAACTCCCCGTCGTGCTCAAGGGCGTGATGAACCCCGACGACGCCGCGCGCGCCGCCGACCTCGGCGTGGCGGGCGTGATCGTTTCCAACCACGGCGGGCGCAACCTCGACACGCTGCCCGCGACGATCGACGCGTTGCCGGAAGTCGTGGCGAAGGTCGGCGGAAAAATCCCGGTGCTCGTCGACGGCGGCATCCGCCGTGGGACGGACGTGCTGAAGGCCATCGCGCTCGGCGCGAGCGCCGTGCTGATCGGGCGCGCGTATCTGTGCGGGCTCGCGGTGGACGGCGCGACGGGCGTGACGCGCGTCGTGAACATCCTGCGCCGCGAACTCGAGGCCGCGATGGCGCTCACGGGCCGCACCTCGCTGAAGGAGATCGACGCGTCGGTGATCTGGAAATGACGAGCAGCGACGGCCAGCAGGATTTGTTCGGGATGTTTCAACCGGCGGC
>JBEANZ010000030.1:0-3436 GCA_041165185.1 Verrucomicrobiota bacterium
GCCCGGGCGAGGATGCGTTTCACGGAATCGTTCATGGGGAAAACCTAGCCGCCGCCGGTCGCGACACGCATGATCTCCGCCTCGGTCCACTCCGCGCGCGGACGCGTCACCACGAGTTCGCCGCGGCACATCACGCCGATGGTGTCGCAGAGGCCGAGCAGTTCCGGGAGGTAGCTGCTCACGACGACGACCGCCTTGCCGCGCGCGGCGAGCGCGCCGATGAGTTCGTAAATCTGCGCCTTGCTGCCGACGTCGATCCCGCGGGTCGGCTCGTCGAGGAGGAATATGCGCGCGGGATGTTCGAGCAGCCGCGCGAACGCGATTTTCTGTTGGTTGCCGCCGGAGAGTTCGCCGACGGGTTGCGCGGCGTCGCGGCACTTCACGCGCAGCTCGGCGATCCAGCGTTGAGTGGCGGCGAGTTGGCGGCGGCGGTTGAGCCAGCCGAAGCGGCCGAACGCGGCGGATTTGGTGAGCGTGAGGTTGTCGGCGAGCGACTGCGTGAGCATGAGGCCCTCCTCCTTGCGGTCCTCGCTGAGGAAGCCCACGCCCTGCGCCCACCGGTCACGCGGGGAGTTTTTTCCCGCCGGCGCGCCGACGATGCACACGTCGCCGGCGGCGAGCGCGTCGAGGCCGAACACCGCGCGCAACAGCTCCGTGCGCCCCGCGCCGATGAGGCCCGCGAGGCCGACGATTTCGCCGGCACGCACGCGCAGCCTCGCGCGGCGGAGGCGCGGCGCGCTCGCGGCGGACTTCGTTTCGAGCACCACCTCGCCCGGCGCGTGCGCGGTGCGCGGATAGAGGTCCTTCACCTCGCGGCCGGTCATCAGCGTGACGAGCTGCGTGAGCGTGGCGGTTTTCATTTCGCCGGTGCCGACGGTCTCGCCGTCCTTGAGCACCGTGAACCGATCCGCGATGCGGCGGCACTCCTCGAGGAAATGGCTGATGTAGATAATCGCCACGCCCTGCGCGCGCAGGCGCGCGATGGTCGCGAAAAGTTTCTCGGTGTCGGCCGCCGTGAGGCTGCTCGTCGGCTCGTCCATGATGAGGACCTGCGGCCGCGTGAGCAGCGCGCGCGCGATTTCGATCACCTGTTGTTCGGCGATGCTGAAATCGCCCGCCGGCCGCGCGAGATCGAGCTGCTCGTGGCCGAGCAGCGCGAGCGCGCCGAGGGCGCGCGCCCGCGAGGCCGCGCGGTCGATCCAGCCGGCGCGCGCGGATTCGGCGCCAAGGAGGATGTTTTCCTGCGCGGTGAGGTGGAGCGCGAGGTTGAGCTCCTGGTAGATCATCGCGACGCCCTTGCGGCGGGCGTCGTGCGGATCGGCGGGGGCGTAGGGCGCGCCGCCGAGCGTCATCGCGCCGGCGTCGGCGGCGTGCGCGCCGCTGAGGATTTTCATCAGCGTGCTTTTGCCGGCGCCGTTTTCGCCGATGAGCGCGTGGACCTCGCCGGGCGCGACGTCGAGCGAGACGCCGCCGAGGGCGCGCGTGGCGCCGAAACTTTTCCGGATGCCCGTCAGCCGCAGGGCGGCGGCGGTGGCCGTCATCACTTCAGGTATTTGTCGAGCGGCGGGTGGACCATCTCGGCCATCTCGGGCGAGTCGATGTTGGCCTTCGTCACGAAACCCACGCCGGTGTCGACGACGGCGGGGACCTTTTCGCCGCGCAGCACGGCGACGATCGATTTCACGCCGAGGTAGCCCATCTTCATCGGGTTTTGGACGACGAGGCCCTGGATGTCGCCCTTCCTGAGGCCGGCGTTTAGGGTCTCGCCGGAATCGAAGCCGACGAACTTCACCTTGCCTTGCGCAAGCCCGGCGTCGCGCAACGCGAGCAACATCCCGGCGGCGGAGGACTCGTTGACGCAGAAGATGCCGTTCACCTGTTTGCCGAAACGGTTGAGCAGATTTTCGCTGACGGCCTTCGCGGTGTCGCGCGTGGCACCGGCGTGCTGGTCGGTGGAGAGGAGTTTGATGTTGGGAAAATCTTTTTTCATCACCTCAAGAAATCCTTCTTCGCGGGCCTCGGTGCTCGCGGAGCCGACCTGGAGGCGGACCATGATCGCGTTGCCCTTGCCGCCGAGCAGTTTGCCGAGCTCGCGCGCGGCGATGCGGCCGCCCTCGCGGTTGTCGGTCGCGATGTAGCTCGCGGGCGCCTTCGACTCGAGGCCGGAGTCGATGACGACGACGGGGATCTTGCCGCGCACGGCGGTCTCGACGGGGGCGACGAGGCCCTTCTTGTCGAGTGGCGCGAGCACGATGCCGTGGACGCGCTGGCCGACGAAGTTTTCCACGACCTGGATTTGCTGCTCGCGGTCGTCCTCCTTGAGCGGGCCTTTCCAGATGAGGTTCACGGCGATGCCCTCGGCGGCGAGTTCGCGCTGGGCCTTCACGGCGCCGGCGTGGATGGATTTCCAAAACTCATGCGTCGTGCCCTTGGGGATGACGGCGATTTTGTAGGCCTCGGCCGCGGCGAGCGGCGCGGCGGCGGCGAGAAACAACGTAAGCAGGGCGGGGAGGTTCTTCATGGGGTGGGGATTTTCTTGGCGGCGAATTTTGCGGAAGGCACGGTAAATTTCTCCTGCGCCCGAATGTGAGCAAACTTCGCTCGCGCTGCGGCGACGCGCGGCCTTTGTTCGCGCGATGCTCTTCACGTTGAAAAAATTCGTGTCGTTCTGGCTGATGCCCGTGCCGGCGTGCCTGTTGCTCATCGCCATCGGCTGGGGACTCGTGCGCTGGACGAAACGCCGCCGGCTCGGGCGCGCCCTTCAAATCGCCGGCGCGGCGCTGCTGCTCTTGTTCGGCAACAAATACGTCAGCAGCGCGCTCGTGCGCCCGCTCGAGGCGCACTACGCGGCTATCCCCGAGCTGCGCGCGGGCGAGCCGGTGCCGCCAGCACTCGCGGCGTGCCGCTACATCGTCGTGCTCGGCAGCGGCCACGGCCACACGCCCGGCCTCGCGGCGACGACAATGTTGAGCACGGCAGCTCTCGGGCGGCTCACGGAGGCGGTGCGGCTCATGCGGGTGTTGCCCGACGCGAAACTGATCGTGAGCGGCCCGGCGGACAACGACCATGAGACGCACGCCTCCGTCCTCGCGCGCGCGGCGGAATCACTCGGCGTCGCGCGCGAACGCATCCTGCTCATCACCGACGGCCACGACACCGAGGAGGAAGCCGCCGCCACCGCGAAAATTGCGCGCGGCGCGCCCGTCGCGGTCATCACCTCGGCGTGGCACCTGCCGCGCGCGGTGGCGCTGTTTCGGCACATGGGCCTCGCGCCGCTGCCCGTGCCGTGCGACTACGCGTGGCATACCAACGGTGACTTCCGTTGGGAGGAGGCCATCTGGGATCGCGAGTCGATCGATCGCAGCACGCGCGCCGTCCACGAATACATCGGCTACACGTGGATTTGGCTGCGGGGGAAAACGTGAGACGGGCGGGA
>JBEANZ010000031.1:0-5248 GCA_041165185.1 Verrucomicrobiota bacterium
CCCCCCCCCCCCCCCCCCCCCCCACCTCGTGACGTGCGCAGCCGGACGGGGGGGGCGCCGGCGGCAAGGCTCTCGTCAGCCCTTCGGTTTGGTTTTGGCCGCGTCCGCCTCGTCGGCCCGGTAGCTGCGGCCATTGAACTCGAGGATGACGGCGTGATGCACGAGGCGGTCGACGGCAGCCATCGTCATCATCGGGTCCTTGAAGATCTGGTCCCACTGGCTGAAGATCAGGTTGGAGGTGAGCAGGACACTCTTCTTTTCGTAGCGTTCGGCGAGGAGGGTGAAGAGCACTTCCATCTCTTCGCGGGACTGCTGGGTGTAGCCGAGGTCGTCGATGGCGATGGCGGCGAAGCGGCCGAGCTTGGCGATGAGCCGTTCGAGTTTGAGGTCGCGTTTGGCGATGAGTAACTCGGTGACGAGCCGGTGCGCCGTCGTGTAGAGGATCGGCAGCTGCAGCTGCTGCACGAGCTCGCGGCAGAGCGCGGCCAAAAACAAGGTTTTGCCCCGGCCGGGCAAGCCGAAGCAGAGCAGATTGTCGCCGCGGCGGATAAACTCGCCGGTGAGCAACGTCGGCAACTGGCGGCGCACCTTGTCGGGTAAACGCGCGTGGTCGACGCTCGCCAGAGTTTTGCCGGCCGGCAGGTGCGCCTCCACGGCTTCGGCGTGCGGCACCTTGCCGTCGCGCAACAGGGCACCCAGGACGGCGGCGACACGGGTTTCGTCGGTGCGCGCGGCGAGCGCCAAGAGTTCGAGGTAGCGGCGGTCGGCGAGCGCGGGCGCCGCGGCGACGAGTCGGTCGTATGCCTGCCGGAAGACCGGCCGGGGGAAAAGCTCCTCGCGGTAAAGATACCGCGCGAAGGCGCCGGGTTTGCGCACGAGTGAAGCGATGACGTGGCGATAATCGATGCGCGCCTGCTGGGCGCGCGCCCGCGGATAGCAGGTGCGCGTTGATCAAACGCGCGGGCACGGAGTAGGCACAGTCCTTGACCCGGGCGGTGCAGTAACTCGACACGCGCGCGGTGTGCTCTTCGGCGTCGGGGTAACGGTGCGCCGGCAAGGGCCGCAGCCGCGGCAACTCCTCGGCCACGCGGGCGGCCCGCTGGAGGTTGGCGGCGGTGCACGCCTGGCCGACGAAGGCGGCGTAAGCTTCGAGCGAGGGGAAGTCGCGCGAGCCGCGCAGGATGAGATGATTGAGCAGCCGGTGTTTGAGGTGCTGGTTGGCCGCCTCCACATCGCCGTTCTCATCGGGCCGGGCAGGATTGATCGTGCGGGGCGCGGTGCCCAAGTGCGCGCACAGCGCGAGATACTCGGTGTTGAAGCCGCGCGCGGCGGCCCCGCGTTTGAGCTGATGCGTGGCGGTCGAGCTGTGGTCGCTCTGGGTCTGCGGGGTCACGCCGCCCAGGCGCCAGAACGCATCCTGCAAGCCCGACTTCAACGACAGGCCCGATTCCGACTGGCACGGCACGGCCCACTGCCAGTTCGAATACGGCAGCACCACATGGCACAACAGGTGAGGATACGGCATGCCGGCGAGCGTGACGCCGAGTTTGTGGGCATGCGTCAAGTCGACCTGCACGCTCGCGTCCGGCTCGCGCACCTGCGGGAAAAACACTTCCTTCGGCGGACCATACTGCGTGCGCCAGCGCGTCACCCGGCGCTGAAAGGTGCGCAGCGTCCAGCGCGGCCCGTGGGCCGGCAGCGGCACGGGCCGCTGCGCGAGCAAATGCTCGAACAGCGCCTTGGCCTCGAGTTCCGGCGTCGCTTCCAGCCAACGCACGACTTCCGGCCAGATGGCCGCGAATGCATCCGCGTGGGTCTGCCAGTGCCGCGCCGGCCGCGCGCTCGCCGGCCCGTGGCCGCGCTTCAGGTAGCGCCGTGCCGTTTTCCGATCCATGCCCGCTTTCATCGCTGCGCGGCCAACGCCGTCGCCTTTGTTCGTGGTCTTCATGAGGTGTTTGTATTGGTGCTCGGTGATCAACGTGGACCTGCGTAACAGGCCCGAGCACCACTGACGCTCACGCAGGCCAACGCCGGTTCAAAACTCCCACGCTCTGCGGTGGGGAGGTTTAACTGGCGTCAGTGGGGCGGCATGACTATCGTCGGGCGCCGAGAGTGCCGCGCGCGCCGGCAAGGAGCGCGGCATGCGCCGCCGCCAGTTGAAGTTTTACTGGCTACGTCTCGGCGAACTGCAACGCCAGCGTCCGGCCCGCGACGCGTTGTTAGAAAAACTCGGCGCCGCGCAAGAGCGCGCCGGCCGCAGCGCGACGAGCCTGGTCACCGTCGCAGTCGCGAGCGATGGCGCGCTGACGTATCAGCTTAATCGTGATCAACTGCGCGTGGTCCGCGGCCGCGAGGGCCGCTATCTGCTGCGCACCAACCTGGCGGCGGACGATCCGAAGCTGATCTGGCGTTGTTACATGCAGCTGTGCGTGGTCGAGGAAGCGTTCCGCACGCTCAAGGGCGACCTTGGCCTGCGGCCGATTTTCCACCAGCGGCCCGATCGCATCGAAGCGCACCTGTTCGTGGCGTTTCTCGCTTACCGCCTCACGACGACGCTGCGTCAGCTCCTGCGCGGGCACGCGACCGGATTGATGCCGCGGGTCGTCTTCGAGAAACTGGCGACCCTCCAAATGCTCGACGTGTGCGTGCCCACCACCGACGGCCGCGAACTGCTCCTGATCCGCCGCACCGAGCCGAGCCCCGAGGTCGCGCTCGTGCTCGCACACCTCGCGCTCACGCTGCCGCCGCAACCCCCGCCCCAAATCCGTTACCCCGCGCCCCCACCGCCGGTGTAGTCCCGACCTTTGGAAAAACCACACGATGGATCAACGAGTTGGATTGTTGTCAGGTCCCAGTAGCGGAAGCCGGGCTAGCGATGGGGCATGCCGTGCTGGGCGCGTCGCCCGGCGTGGCACTACCTCGATGTTAATCGCGAAACGAATCTTGCAAGCCGAGCGGCTGCGGCGGGTGCCGCCGCATTTTAGTTGGATCGATCACCGGTTGGTGCGCGCGGATTACCTGCGCCGGGCCGACGCGAAAGCGTGGGCGTTGTATCTGGTGCTCGTCACCGTGGGTGATGAACACGGCCTGAGTTATTACGGCGACGGCACGCTCGGCCGGCTGTTGTCGCTGACGGATCTGGAAGTGGCCGCCGCGCGCGGGCAGCTCGCGGCCGCCGGCGTAATCGCGTATGAAAAGCCGTTGTATCAAGTGCTCGCCCTGGAGGCTCTCGCGGGTCGGGAGGGCGCGCGATGATCGCCTATCAGACGTTTTGCCAGCTCCGGCGGGCGTGGGATGAACAGCACCTGACGATGGCGCAGATCGCGCGGGCGTTGGCGCTGCATCCGCAGACCGTGAAAAAATGGGTGGGACGACCGCGCTACGAGCTACGGCAGGCGGCGCGGCGGGCGAGCATCCTGGATACGCACAAACCCGCGATCACGCGCTGGCTCGCCGAGCATCCCTTCACCGCGACGCAGCTCTGGCAACGCCTGCGCGAGCAGGGCTACGTCGGCGGTTGCTCCATCGTGCGCGACTACGTGCGCACGGTGCGGCCCCCGCGTCAGCCCGCGTATCTGACGCTCACTTACGGCTCGAGCCAGTGCGCCCAAATCGACAGGGGCTCGGCCGGCGCGATCCCGGTCGGCGGCACGCGCCGGGCGCTGAGTTTTTTCGTCTTCGTGCTGTGCCACAGCCGCTGGCTCCACGTGGAATTTACCCTCGGTCAGAGCCAGGAATGGTTCCTCGGCTGCCAGCGCCGGGCCTTCGAGGCCCTCGGCGCGGTGCCCTTGGAAGTCATCCCCGACAACTGCAAGACCGCGGTGCGCTCCCACCGGGTGGGCGGGCCGGCGGTCTGCAATCCGCACTATCTCGATTTTGCCCGGCACTACGGCTTCACCGTGAAACCCTGCGGCCCACGGCAGCCACAGGCGAAAGGCCGGGTGGAAAACGCCGTCGGCTACGTGAAGAAAAACTTCCTCGCCGGCCGCGACCTCGGGGCGCCCGGCGGGCTCGCCGCCCTCAACGCCGCCGCCCGCCTTTGGCTCGAAACCGTGGCCAACGTGCGCCAGCACGGCGAAACCAAGCGCACGCCGACGGCGCTGCTCGCCGAGGAACGTGCGCACCTGCGGCCGCTGCCGGCGAACCCCTATGAGACGGTGCTCGTGCGCACCGTGCGGGTGAGCAATCGCTGCCGCGTCACGGTCGACACGAACCGTTACTCGGTGCCGCCACGTTACGCGTCGACCCCGCTGACGTTGCAACTGGCGAGCGACCGGCTGCGACTCTTCGACGCCCAGACGCTGGTCGCGGACCATGTGCGCTCGTTCGAGCGCCGCCGCGACTACGAGCAGCCCGATCATGTGCAAACTCTGCTCGACGAGCGGAAGCAGGCGCGACACCAGCGGACTTTTTTGCGTTTCCTCGCGCTCGCGCCAGTCGCGGCCGCGTATCACGCGCAACTGGCGGAGCGGCGGCTGAATGTGCGGCACCACGTCGAAAAGATCGTCGCGCTCTCCGAGATCCACGGACCGGGCGCAGTGCATCGTGCCCTGACCGATGCGCACGCCCTCGGCGCCTACTCCTGCGAATACATCGCCAACCTCCTCGAACAGCGCGGCCGCCTCTTGCCGGAGGCCGGCGCCCTCCATCTGACCCGCGCGAGCGATCTGCTCGAACTGGAACTGCCGCCACCCGACCTCTCGCCCTACGACCGCTCATGACCACCACGACGCCATCCCTCACCGCTCAACTCGACTATCTCAAACTTGGCCACGGCGCCGCACATCACGCCACGCTCGCCCGGGAAGCCGCGGGGGCGGCTTGGTCGCGCCTGGAGTTCCTCCAGCGTCTACTCGACGGCGAGTGCGCGGTGCGCCAGCAGCGCGCCGTGGAACGCCGCGCCCGCGCCGCGCGCTTCCCGGTCATCAAGACGCTCGACCAGTTCCACTGGGACTGGCCCAAGAAAATCAACCAGCTGCACGTCCAGCACCTCTTCCGTTTGGGGTTCGTGACGCAGAAGACGAATGTCATTTTTGTCGACAGCGTTGGCACCGGGAAAACGCACTTGGCTTCGGCACTCGGTTACACCGCCTGCCAGCAGGGGCACTCCGTGCTCTTCACCACCGCCATCGACGCCATCAACAATCTGGTCGCCGCCCAGGCCGCCCATCGGCTCAAGGCCGAACTCAATCGATATCTGTCGCCGGCGACCCTGATCCTGGACGAGATTGGGTATCTCCCGCTCGAC
>JBEANZ010000032.1:0-3364 GCA_041165185.1 Verrucomicrobiota bacterium
TCCCCATTCCTCTGTCAAAAGTTCAGGTCGGGCGGTGGCGACTCGCGCGGCGTTATGGGTTGTGGTCCACCGGGTCGCCGGGCTGCTGGAAGCGGGTGCGATAGGTTTTGGCACTGGCGGCGAGTTTCAGGAATTTGTCGAGCGGCACGACCTCCACCGCCTCGCTCAGGCTGCCGAGGATGCTGGCGACTTTCTCGATGGTGTTGGATTCGCGCACGTGCATCAGGAGGAAATACGGGCGCGCGGGATTCAGTTGAATGAGTTCCTCGAGATCGGCGGTGGCTTCCTCGACGGGGCGCGCGACGTCGAGGTAGTAGTCGTAGCTGATGAACGGGCGCGTGTCGCGGAGATCGAACGTGCGCGCGGTGCCGTAACCGTTGATGAAGCCGAGCACGTCGGGGAACTCCCAGTAGTAGCGGTCGACGAGCTCGCGGGGGAGGTCGGTGTTGCCGACGTGCCGGTTGCCCTCGGAGTAGTCCATGATCTCCATCACGCGGAGATCGAGCGTGGCCATCATCTCGCGGGCGCTCTTCATGAGCGCGGGAAATTTTTCCGCGGGGATCGACTTGGGATACATGTAGCCGGGGCCGCTGAGACCGCCGATGAAGTAGTCGTTGGGCGTCTTGTCCTCGTAGAAAAACTGGAGCGCGGGCGGGTTCATCCAACTCCAGTTCATGAGGACCTGCCACGTGTAGGGAATCTTGCCGCGGCCGGGTTTGGTCCACGTGCCGATGCCCATCGAGTCGGTCGCGGCGGCGGCGACGTAGATTTTTTTCTCGGCCACGAGCTTCGCGTCGCGCGCGACGGAGTGCGTGTTGGCGAATTTGAAATCCGGCGTGAGCGGAATCTGGCAGGTGAAGGAGACGTTGGGGAGGTTGTGCAGGCCCTCCATTTTCAGGCCGAAGTTGCCGACGAGCGTGGTGTGCTGGCCCTCGGTGTCCTTCGCGTAGGAGTGCCAGCCGAGGATGATGCTCGCGGGATTTTGGCGGCCGAAGATTTTCTTGAGCAACGCGAGTTCCTCGACGTGCTTGGGATTCGCGGAGAGGTCGGTGAAGAACGCGCGCTGCATGATGCCGAAATCACCGATGCCGGGCTGCATCTCGGCGCCGGCGTGGCCGCCGAGCACGACGTAGTAGTCGCGCGAGCAACGCTCGAAGTAGCGGTCGTAGGCCCACTGGTAGATTTCGTGATCGGGCTTGCCCGTGAAAACGCCGCGGAGGTCGGCGAGTTTTTTGAGGCCGTGTTTCTCGGCGAGCGCGATTTGGTCGTCGCGGACGATGACGGCGTCCTCGAGTCCGCTGATGGTGAACGCGACGGTGAGCGAGGAGCGCACGGCGCGATCCCAGACGACGTAGCCCTTGGCGTGGCGCGCGAATTTCGCGAGGGCGGCATCGGCGTCGTTGAGGGCGAGGCGGTCGAATTTCACGCCGTGGCGTTTTTCGAGAAAACCCTCGAGCGGGTGGACGATTTCCCACTGCCAGTTTTTCGGGTATTCGAGGTAGAGGCGCGGGTAGTCGCGATTGGCGAGGCCTTGCAGCGAGATGAGCAACGCGTGGACGGGCACGTCGCCATCGAGGCGCCAGTTTTCGGAAAGCGGGACGATGGTCGCGGTGGCGGGGGCGCGGTCGACTTTACGCGGCGCGGGCTGGGCGAGGGTGACGGCGGCGAACGTGCACGCCACGACGGAGCAGAGGAGGCGTTTCATTTGGCGCGGGTGAAGACGTAGACGACGGGGCGGTTGCGGGTGCTGCGCAGCTCGGTGACGGTGAGCTGCGCGCCGTTGGCGGAGACTTTGTAGTCGCTGAGGATGTTGACGGCGCGGGGGCCTTGCTGGGTTTCGAGCGTGAGATCGGCGCTAACGCGGAGGATGCGGCCGTCGTCGAGAAGCGTGGCGCGGAGGCGCTTGGTTTTGTCGTCGCCGACGTAGGCGCCAAGGTGGCGGTTGTCAGGCCAGTAGTCGATCGCGACGGTGGTCTCGGGCTTGGCGAGATCGAGGGCGAGGCGGTCGGAGAAATCGCGGCGGCCCCAGGCGAGTTTGCGGTCGATGGTGATCTGCGAGCCGGCGACGGCGATCGTGAGATCGCAGGTTTTCCAGGGGCTGAGTTCGGTGCTGCGCGCGGCGTCGAATTTCCAGGTGCCGGCGAGCGCGGCGGCGACGTTGGGTGTGGCGGCGGGGGCGGCCGTGAGTGCGGGGCCGGCGGCGAGGAGGAGAAACGGAATCGAAACGCGGAGGGCGCGGAGCATGGGTGGTGGAGTGACGCGAAAAGCGGGGAACGGAGGCGGGGTGAAAAAGTGGGTGAGAGGAGAAGCGGTTTTCCAGCGGGCGCCAGACCCGAAGAAGGCACGGATGGCCACCGTTAGAGCAAGAACATGAACGGAACGCAAAGAACGTGGACGACGCCGAGTCCGCACGATGCACGGAGCGTGTAGAGGAGGATTCGGCCTTCTCGCTTCAGGAATTCGCACACGAAACCAATCACCATGCTGATCACCCACAAAGTCAGAAAACCCAGCCACGTGTAGCCGGACGCCTCCCTCGCGAATCCCTGTCCTCGCGAGTGGGCCGGCGTATCTTGGAACGCCATCAAGAACCCCGAAATCAGGCTGAGTCCAAAAAGGATGTTGTTTGCCGACTTCAGAACGCGCGGCGAACCAGGGAGCTTCATGTCTCGTTTCCGGTGAGCGGGTCGCACGGATCACGGATCGATGCGGGCGTGGACGAGGATGCCGCCCTTGATCGTGAGGTGGAGCGTGGCGTGCGGGGGATCGGCGATGACGGGGATGGGCGGAGGATTCGAGGCCGGCGCGGTGGGGGCGTTGGAAGCCGGGACGTTGCGCGTGATGGTGCGCTGGGGCTGCGAAGGGAGCGCGGGGTTGGGGCGTTGGATGATCGCGCCGGCCGCGCCGTAGAGGAAATTTTTGTAGGTCCAGATTTCCACGGGGCCGGCGAGGGTTTCCTCGGTGGCAATCTTGTTCGGTTTGCCGAGGGACATGAAGACGGCCTCGGCGCTGAAACCGAGGTCGAAGAGGCCTTCGTCGATGAGTTTCCTGTCGCGCGTGCCGAGGGCGGCGTAGTGCTCGGGGAATTCGCGGATGCGGGCGGCGCGGGTCGTCTCGCAGGCAGAAACTATTACGGCGGAAAACGCCAGAGTGAGGCGGGCGACATGATGGGGTTTCATGCGGGCGGGGGATTGGGGTTGGGCGGGGCGCGCTAAAGTGCGCGGGACACTCCGCGCGTCAAGGAGCCCACCCCATAGAGGAGCGCGAAGGCGCCGACCGGCACGAGGAAAACACCGACGCCCGGATCGCCGTCGTGGATCACGAGGCCGCCGAGGAGAAATCCCGCGGGCACGAGCACCGAGCC
>JBEANZ010000033.1:0-4222 GCA_041165185.1 Verrucomicrobiota bacterium
GGGAAATAGCGGTGAGATCGGGGACGTCGCGCGTGAGCCACGAAAACGCGCCGCGAAACTGCGAGTGCTCGAAAATGCCGACGCGCACGCGGCCTTCGAGGCGGATGGAGGAGATGCGCTCGTTGAAGGAACGGCCGCGGGCGTCGCGGATGAACTCGAGGTTTTCGAGGTTGCCGCCGGCCTCGACGGCCACGACCTCGCCGCGGAAACCGGGCTCGGAAAAGAAGAGCGCGCGGCCCGCGGGCGGCGGCGGCTGGGCGAAAGCGGTGAGGCCCGCGGCAAAAATCGCGGCGCCGGCACCGACGCTGGAGCGGCCGGCGGCGCGGGCGTGGCGGCCGAAAAGGGACAGCCCAAGGCGAGCGAGGCGAAGGTGCATGAGCGTGGGACCCGACGAGGAGCGGCAGGTTGCGTGGAACGAAGGAGGCGTGGGCCTGACTCGCGAGAGACGCGAGCTGCGCGGGGCGCGTCAGGCGTGGCGGCCCTTGAACGTGAGCTCGGCGACGCCGCTCTTGTCGAGGCCGCCGAGGCCGAGGGCGACGAGGCGATCAAACTGAAGCTTGGTCGCGGCAGCGAGCGGCAGCGGGAGGCCGGCCTGCATCCCGAGCGTGAGCGCGATCGTGGAATCCTTCGCGGCGTGGGCGCCGGAGAAGTAGCAGTCGTGGGCGCGGTTCTGCATGTCCTCGCCGTCGGTCTTGAGGACTTGGGAATTGGCGCCGGTCTGGGCGAAGATCTCGCGGAGCATGTCGAGGTCGAGCCCGAGCGCGGCGCCGAGACCGAGGCCCTCGGCGAGGGCGGCGGTGTTGATGTTCATGACCATGTTGACGAGGGCTTTGACCTGCGCGGCGCGGCCGGCGGGGCCGACGTAGCGCAGCGCGGCGGAGAGTTGTTTCAACACGGGCTCGGCGCGCGCGAAGGTTTTCTTCGCCCCGCCGCACATGAGGTAGAGGGTGCCGTTGCGCGCCTGCGGAATCGACGACGCCATGCAGGCTTCAAGCGTGGCGGCGCCGGCCCGGCGCGCGCGCCGCTCAATTTCGATGTGCGTGGCGGGCGTGATGGTGGCGCAGTTGACGAAGGTCTTGCCGCGCGCACCGGCGAGCAGGGAGTCGCCGGTGGTGGCGAAGACGCCGAGTTGTGCGGCGTCGTCCGGCACGACGGTGAAGATGAGGTCGGCGGCGGCGGTGACGGCAGCGAGTGTCGTGGCGTGGCGCGCGCCGAGTTCGCGGGCGAGCGCGGCGGCAGTGCGGGGATCGGCGTCGTGGACGGCGGTGAGCGCGTGGCCGCAGTCTTTGAGGCGGCGGGCCATGTTGGCGCCCATGCGCCCGACGCCGACGAAGGCGATTTTTTCAGGCATGGGTGGAGGTGGTTCGGTGGGAGGCGAAGAAGGGATTGTGCTGGCGTTCCTGGGCGAGCGTCGTGAGCGGTCCGTGACCGCAGGCGAACACGGTGTCGCGGGCCAGCGTGAGGAGTTTCTTGCGGTTGTTGGCGAGTTGCTCGGCAAAGTGCGCTGGGCTGCCGCCCATCGAGCTGGCGAAAATCGCGTCGCCGACGACAGCGAGCGGCCAGCTCAGGCCGGTGACGAGAAACGTGGTCATACCGGGCGAATGGCCCGAGGTGAGGAGCGTTTTCACCGCGAGGGAGCCGACATGAAAGTGGGAGTTCTCCGCAAAGGTCTTGGCTCCCGGAAAATCGACCGGCTCCTTTTCGCTGGCCCAGATTTCGGCGCGCGTCGTCGCAGCGAGCTTCGCCAGATCCGCGACGTGATCGTCGTGGGTGTGGGTGATGAAGATGTGACGCACGGCAAGTTTTTCGGCGTGGACGAGGGAGAGCATTTCATCACACGAGGCGCCGGTGTCGAACGCGGCGGCGGCGCGCGTGCGCGAATCCCAGACGAGGAAACTGTTGACTGTCATGTCGCCGTGCCGGGTGTTGAACATCGCGAACCCGTGCGGGAAGAGCGGCAGCGAGGGATACCAGCGCTTGTGCGCGAGGGCTTCGAGGGCGTCGGGCGCGAGGCCGAGGTGGCGCGCGACCCGGCGGATAACGGCGTCGATGGGCTCGCCGCGCTTGACCGCGGCGAGGTCCGCAGGGGAGACCTCGGCGAGGGTGGCGAGTCGTTCATCCGGGATTTTGAGGCCGCGTTGAGCCTTGTTGATCACGTCGTCAAAATTGTCCTCGAGAGGAAGGCGGGCCATGCGGGAAGCAAGTCCGGCGGCATGGCGCGTCGCAAGCGGAATGGCGCGGGCAGGCGACTGGAGGCCGCCCGCTCGGCGAATTTGGTTTGCTGAATTTGGGGCTTTGCGCGGGAAATTTCTTCGCCGTAGCGTGCGCGCTTCATGTCCACCTACTGCACCCACTCGCGGCGTCGCGCCGGATGCGTCACCGCCTGATCGGCGTCTCCGAAATTTTTCCATGAATCCAAACGAATACCTGTCGTCCATTTTCGGTCTCAGCGGCAAAGTCGCTGTCGTCATCGGAGGCACCGGTGAACTTTGCGGCGCGATGGCCGAGGGCCTCGCCGCCGCCGGCGCCGAGGTCGTCCTCGTCGGGCGCAACGAGGAGAAGGCCGCGACACGCCTCGCGCGCATCCAGGCCGTCGGCGGCCGGGGCTATTTCGTTTCGGCCGAGGCGAGCGACAAGGCCGCGCTCGAGCAACTGCTCGCGACCGTCCTCGCCCGCTCGGGCCGCGTGGACATCGTGGTCAACGGCGCCGGCGTGAACTCGGCGACGCCGTTCCTCGACATCGGCGAGGAGGAGTTTGACCGCATCATGCGCATCAACGTGAAGGGCGTGTTTCTCGGCTGCCAGATTTTCGGCAAATACCTCGTCGAGCGCGGCGAGGGCGGTTCCATTATCAATCTAGGCTCAATGTCGGGCCTAGTGCCGCTGTCGCGGGTCTTCACGTATTCGGCGAGCAAGGCCGCCGTGCACAATCTCTCGAAAAACCTCGCCCGCGAGTGGGCGCCGAAGCGCGTGCGCGTCAATCTCCTCGTGCCCGGCTTTTTCCCCGCCGAGCAAAACCGCAAGGTCCTCACCCCCGATCGCGTGGCCTCGATCCTCGGGCATACGCCGGCGAAGCGTTTCGGCGAGGCGCGCGAGTTGGTCGGGGCGACGCTGATGCTCGCGAGCGACGCCGCCGGGAGCTTCGTCACCGGCGCGGAAATCGTCGTCGACGGCGGCTACCATGCGATGACGATCTAGGTGTTTCCACGCTGAAAATTCTTCGATATTTTGACTTGCTATAGCCTACGCGTTTTTAAGTATGCCCGCGTATGATTACCTCCAAAATCAAAGAACTAGCGGCCACCAAGGCCAAGATGGCTGACCTCGAGAAATCGATTGCAGCCCAGCTCACGAAGGAACTCGCCGCGCTTCCCGCGCAGTATGGGTTCGCTTCCGCCGAGGAATTCGCCCGGGCGGTTCTCGCCTCAGGCGGCAAGCCCGGCAAACGCGGTGTCACGATGAATCCCGTCGGTAAGAAGCCCCGCAAAGCCCGCGTCGAAATCACCGACGCCATGCGCGCCAAGGTGAAGGAACTCGCCGAGGCCGGCAAGACCGGGGCCGAGATCGCCGCCGCGGTGGGCATCTCGATTCCGAGCGTGCAAAACGTGAAGAAGGCCCTCGGGATCGTCGCGAAGAAATAACCGTTCGCACCGACGGCCCCCGCCGTTCGACAAGCCCCGCTTCGGCGGGGCTTTTTGTTTGCAGGGAGCCGGCGCCGCGTGCGTTTTGCTCCGCTATTCCGATGTCCTCCACGTTCATTCAGGCCAATACCAACGGTCGGCTCCACGCCGCCGACGAGCCTTCATTGTCGCCGCTCAATCGCGGATTTCTCTATGGCGACGCCATCTACGAGGTGTGGCGGACCTACCACGGATCGCTGTTTGCGTGGGGCGAACACTGGCGGCGGCTTGAGCGGTCGGCGGCGGCGCTGCACCTGGCGCTGCCGTTTTCCGCGGCGGAAATTCTTGCCGAAATTCGGCGCACCGTCGGGGCCTACCGCGCGCGGGTCGGGGCCGCCGGCGAACTCTACGTGCGGTTGCAAGTCACCCGCGGCGCGGGTCCGATCGGGCTCGATCCGGCGTTGGCGGATCGGACGGACTTCGTGCTCATCGTGCAGCCCTGTCCGGAGACTCCGCCGGAAAAACTCCGCGACGGCCTGCGCCTCTCCATCGCCACGGGTCTGCGGCGCAACCCGATCGAGAGCCTGAACCCCGCGTGGAAA
>JBEANZ010000034.1:0-10981 GCA_041165185.1 Verrucomicrobiota bacterium
ATCTCGGCGCCACGTGGCGCCATTCGCCCGACCAACTTTCGCTCGAACTGAAAACGCCCAACGCCACGCGCTACGGTGCCATCGAGCCCGCGCTCCTCGAGCTGCGCGGCGGCCGCGTGTGGATGCTCGTGCGCGACCGGCAGGGGCGGTTGTTTCAAACGTTCTCCACTGATGGCGGCGAACACTGGCCTGCCCTCGCGCCCTCGCCGTTCATCTCCTCGGATTCGCCCGCGACCCTCCTCCGTCTGCGCGACGGAAAAATCCTGCTCCTCACCAACGCCTGCCAGAACTGGACCAACCCGCGCAGCTACGCGATGGGCGGACGCGAAGTCCTCCACGCCGCGCTCAGCGCCGACGAGGGAAAAACCTGGCACGGTTTCCGCGAAATCCTCACCGAGCCCGTCGCCGAAACCCGCGGCGATCGCGGCACCGCCTACGCCAGCGCCGCGCAAAACACCGCCGGCAAAATCGTCGTCGTCAGCGGCCAGGGCGAAGGCAAGCGCGCCATTTTCGCCTTCGATCCGCGCTGGCTGGAGGAAACCGAAACTCGCGACGATCTCGCGACCGGGCCGGCGATGTGGACCGCGTTCGGCGGCTCGGCGCTGCGCGTTGAAAATTCCTCACTCCTAATCGCGCTTAAGGCCGGCGCACCGTGCGGGGCGTCGTGGAATTTCCCCTCGGCCGACAGCGGCGAGCTTTCGTTCCGCCTGCGCTTGCCGCCCGGCGTCACGTCGCTGCGCCTCGCGCTCACGGACCACTTCAGCCGCATCGACGACACCGCGGCCGCGGAGCACGCGGTGTTTTCCTTCTTGCCCGAGGCGACGGCCGCTCGCGAGCGCACGATTCGCCTGCGCTGGAGAGATGTCACCGCCATCACCGGCGAGCTTGAGTGGGCCGTCGATGCCCACCCAGCAACCCGCGTCGCCGTGAGGCACCCGGCGCAGTTTGGCCTGAACTACCTCCGCATCGAGTTCCGCGCGTCGTCCGACGCCGGCGCGGTTTCGATTTCCCTGCTCACGCAGAGGCGACTCTGATTCTCGGCCTCCGTGCGCTGCGCGTTTTCAGGACCGCGACGTGCAACTCGCCGATGCTCGTCGTTACGAATCGGCCGGCTGCGACTCGCCGCCGTCGGGCAGCCGCGCCACCAGCTCCGCGTCCTCGTCGATCTTCCGTGCCTCAACGGGTGCTGCCGCGGACTCCCCGGCGATGGTCCCGCAGGCGACACGATTGCCTCCGCCTGCGAGGTCACCGCGTCGCGAGGTCGCGCCTGTGGTGGCAGCGGCGCGGCTTCGCTCCGAATGCTCGTCGCGAGTGGGACGTCGCCAACTGCCCGGCCCGCCCGCGGCGTAGCGCCGGCTGGACAGGACGGGCAAACTGGGCCACTGACCGGCATTCGCCCATGCCGCACCGCTTGCCCTTCTTTTTTACCGCGGCTTGCCGCCCGTTCACCGTCGTGCTCGCGGCGCTTGCGCTCCCGCTGGGGGCGTCCGCGCAACTGAGTTTCCGCGGCTTCTACTCCGGCGCGCTCTCCAGCGGCGGCAGCATCGGCCTCTACGTCAACGCCAACGCCGACGTCTCCGTCATCGTCGTGGATCCGCTCTCCAATTCTTTCGGCGCGAGCAACGCGGTGAAGGCCGCCGCCAACGGCACGTTTACCGGCGTGTATTCGCTCACGACCATCTCCGGGCAGATCGCCCCGAACGGCAACGTCACCGGCACCGCCTCCGGCGTCGGCCTCAACTTCACCGCCCGCCGCGCCCCGCTCGCCGGGCCCACGCAGGCCTTCGAGGGCTACTACGAGGGCTGGGTCTTCGATCCCAACAACCGCCTCCTCGCCACCAGTCTCGCCGTCTCCGCCGACGGGCTGCTCTACATGTTTATCCAGGACGGCCCCGATGTCGTCGACGCCGGCTACGGCACGATCGACGCGCGCGGGATTTTCAGCGTGCGCGATTCGCGCGGCCGCGTCTCGTCCGGCAGCATCATCACCAGCGCCGCCGGCCTCGCGTGGAACGGCCGCTTCTCCAAGACCGGCGTCGGCGCCTACACCTTCGTCGTCGGCAAACGCACCGCCGCCGACAAATTCGTCAACATCTCCACGCGCGGCAAAGTCGAGCCCGGTGCCGGCGCGATGTTCGCCGGCTTCGCCGTCACCGGCGGCGCCAAGACGCTGCTCATCCGCGGCGTCGGCCCCGGCCTCGCGGCCTTTGGCGTCGGCGACGCGCTCCCCGATCCCGTGCTCACGCTTTTCCTCGGCTCCGAAATCATCGCGACCAACGACAACTGGAGCGTCACCGCCGCCACCACCACGCTCGCCGAGGTGCGCGACACCGCCGCCCGCCTCGGCGCCTTCGCCTTCGCCGCCAACAGCAAGGACTCCGCCCTCCTCATCCGCCTCGAACCCGGCCTCTACACCGCGCGCCTCAGCGACGCCACCGACCAGACCGGCGTCGGCCTCATCGAGGTCTACGAGGTGCAGTGATCGCGCCGTTTTCGTTGCCACGCTCAATCGCGCCGCCGCGCCCGCTCCGACCTCGGCGCCCCCTTTCACTTTCACTCCCGCGCCCGCGTCCGCCCGCCCGCATGACGTCCGCTCCCTCCGCCGACCGCGCGGCCCCGCTCTCCGCCGCGCAACTCGCCGACTTCGACGCTACCGGCTTCGTTGTCCTGCGCGGTTTTTTTTCCGCCGCCGACATCGCCCGCAACACCGCCGCCATCGCCGCGCTCGCGGCGCGCCCGCCGTCGGTCGGCCGCGAGATGGTTTACTTCGAGGACAGCGTGCGCGACCCCGGGGTGCGCGTGCTCTCGCGCATCGAGAAATTTCTCGAGCACGACGCCACGCTTCGCGCGCTCGTCCTCGACCCGCGCCTCACCGCCGCCGCCGGCCAGCTCCTCCGCGACGAGGCGCGGCTCTTTAAGGAAAAAATAAATTTCAAACTTCCCGGCGGCCGCGGCTTCGAGCCACACCAGGACATCCAGCCCGGCTGGGACGCCTACGCCGACTACTTCCTCTCCGCCCTCGTCACCATCGATCCGAGCACCGTCGAAAACGGCTGCCTCGAACTCGCCGCCGGCCACCACCGCCGCGGCCTGCTCGGCGAGAAATGGCAACCGCTCACGCCCGCGCAGCTCCGCGGCGTCGTGTTTGAAAAACTCCCCACCGGCCCCGGCGACGTGGTGTTCTTCGACTGCTTCGTGCCGCATCAATCCGCGCCGAATCTCACCGACCACCCGCGCCGCAACCTCTACCTCTCCTACAACCGCGCGCGCGCCGGCGACCACCGGGAAAAATATTTCGCCGACAAACGCGCCGCCTTCCCGCCCGACCACGAACGCGCGCCGGGCGCGAAATTCGCGTTCAAGGTGTGAGCACGGGCAACGCGGCGCCCGCCCCGTAGACCGCGAGTTCGCCCGCGCTTTCGGCGACCAGGGTCACGCCTCGCCCTCAATCCGCCGTAGGGCCGCCGCTTGCCGGCTTGCCGTCGCGCTTTGCTTTCGAGACCGAAAACGGACGTCCGCCGTCAGACGCGTGTGTGCGGCGCGACGGCACGGCGGCAAGCGCCGGCCCTACAAAACCGGGAGCCATCGGGCCCCGCGTGTTCGCGTCGCTGCGGCCGCGACCCCTTCCCGGGGAGCGCACGCGTCCCGCGTGCTGGTGTCGGCGTCCCGCCGCCGCCTCTGAAATCTCCGGCGGGACGCCGGGGACAGGCTGCGAGACGCAGGCGCTCCCCGGGAAGTGCCGACCATCAACTCGACTCGCCGCCCGCCCCCAACTCCCGCGCCAACCGCCGCGCCACCTCCGCCGGCGTGATTTTGGGCCGGCCCAGATGCGGCAGCGCCCCGCCCTTGATGCGGAAATGCACCAGTGTCGCCCCGCTCGCCGGCGTGTGCGCCGCGAGCCGCGCGGCGAGGACCGCGAGCGCATCCGTGCCGCTCGCCGCCGCATAGCCGCACGCACGCGCGATCGCGCCGAACGAGACGCCGCGGCTCACCGTCGCCTGGCCACCCGTCGAATCGTGCGCCTCGTTGTCGAGCACGAGGTGGAAAAAATTCCGCGCCCCGCTCGCGCCCACCGTCGCGAGATTGCCCAACCGCATCAGCGCCGCGCCGTCGCCGTCCACGACGAAGATCCGCCGCTCCGGCCGCCGCAACGCGATCCCCAGCGCGAACGAACTCGCCGACCCCATCGAGCCGACCATGTAGAAATGGTTCACCGCATCGCCGAGCGCGTAGAGCTCGCGTCCCGTGAACCCCGTCGTCGCCACGACGACATCGTCCGCGCGCTTTGCCGCGAGCAACGCCGCCAGCGCCTCGGCCCGCGTCGCGCGTTCCGCCGTGGCGCGCGAAAAATTTTCGGCAAAAGAAAACTCCCGCGCGCCGATCGGCTCGCTCGCGCGCGTCGCGCGCAACCCCTGCGGCGCGACGGCGCCGTGCGGCATCACGAGGGCAAACGGCCGCGCCTCCGCCGCGAAATGCGCCCGCGCACGCTCGAGTGCCGGCGCGATTTCCGCCGCCGTCGCCGGAAACGCCGCCCACGGAATCCGCAGCGTGTCGAGCAGCGTCGTCGTGATCGCGCCCATGAGTTCGTGCTGCGGTTCGTCGGCCGGTCCGCCGGGTTGCGCGCGGTGCGTGACGACGAGCAACGCGGGAACGCGGAACGGCCAGTTGAGCGACGTGAGCGCGTTGACCGCGTTGCCGAGCCCGGAGTTTTGAAACATCACGACGCCCGGCGCCCCCGTCGCGACGCACGCGCCCGCCGCGAGCGCGACGGCGTCGCCCTCGTTGGTCGCATCGCGGAAAAACAGCGCGCGGTCGTCGATCGCGGCGTTGATGAGCGGCGTGAGATACGAGCACGGCGTGCCCGTGAAAAAATCCCACCCGCGCGCGCGGCACGCGTCCAAAAATTCGGCGGCGGCGATCATGGCGACGGCGTCAGGAGCGTTGCGCGAGGTCGCGATCCACGAGTTGCAGGCGCGCGAAACCACCGGCGACGCGGCGCGCGGAGGCGGGTGGTTTCGCGCGGGGCCTTCATGCGGCGGGAGCGGCGTCGGCGATGCCGCGCGCGCGGAGAAACTCGGCGAGATGGCCGAGGAAAAACTCGAGGTCGGCGGGCGTGAGGTCGCCGAGGTTCGCGAGGCGAAACGTGCGGCGGCCGGAAATTTTTCCCGGATAGACGGTCACGCCGCGCGCGAGGAGGTGGTCGTGCATCGCGTCGAAATCCCACGCCGGGTGGGCGGGTTCGTGAAACGCCGTGAGCAACCGCGACTGCTGCGCCGCGGGCACGAGGCACGCGAAGCCGAGGCGCGTCATGCCCGCGAGCAGCACCGCGTGGCAGGCCGCGTAGCGAGCGTGGCGGGCGGCGGCGCCCTCGGCGAAAAACTCGTCGAGCGCGGCGTCGAGCGCGGCGAGGATCTGCACCGGGGGCGTGTAGCGAAACTGCCGCTCCTCCTCCTGCGCGCGCCACTGGTCGGGCAAGTCGAGATAGAGGCTGCGCGGCGGAAACGCCGCCGCGCGCGTGATCAATTCGCGGCGCACGAGCGCGAAACTCAGGCCGGGCAAGCCCTGGAGGCACTTGTTCGCCGAGCTGATCACGCAGTCGGCCGGCGTCGCGCGCAGATCGAGCGGCACGCCGCCGAGCGACGACATCGCGTCGACGATCGTTGCGACGCCGCGCGCGCGGCACGCGGCGACGACGGCGTCGAGGGGGTTGAGCATCCCGGTCGTCGTCTCGTGATGCACGAGGAAGCAGTGCGTGGCGCGCGGCGCTTCATCGAGCGCGGCCTCGACGGCGGCGCGCGCGGGAAACTCGCCCCACGCCAGCCGCAGCACGCGATGCGGCCGGGCGTGCGCCCGCGCGATCTGCGCGGCGCGTTCGCCGTAGGCGCCGTTGACGATCACGAGCAGTTGATCGGTGGGGCCGACGAGCGAGGCGAGCGCGGCCTCGACGGCGAGCGTGCCCGCGCCCGCGAAAAGCACGGCGGTGTGCGTGCCCTCGGCATGGACGGTCGCGAGGAGTTTTTCCCGGACGCGCGCGAGCAGGTCGCCGAAGGCGCGTTCGCGCGGGCAGAGGTCGGGCATGACGAGCGCCTGCTTCACGCGCTCGCTCGTGGTGCACGGGCCGGGGTTGAGGAGGATGTTACGCGGCACCGGCATGGGCGGGGGAGGGGAGCGCCGGCAACGCCTCGCGCAACGCGCGCGCGTGCTGCGCCGCATCGTCGATCTCGGCCCAGCGCAGATCGGGCACGAGGAGCAGTTCGACC
Source organism: Verrucomicrobiota bacterium (assembly GCA_041165185.1). Lineage (GTDB taxonomy): Bacteria > Verrucomicrobiota > Verrucomicrobiia > Opitutales > Opitutaceae > JBEANZ01. The sequence goes on from JBEANZ010000034.1 coordinate 6,261, forward strand.
GGGTGCGTCGCGGCGAGCGCGGTCAGGCCGTCCTCGTAGTGGACGTTCGACGGCACCGCGACGCGCGCGCCGTAGTGCGCGCAGAGCGCGGAGAAAAACTCGCGCGTGAGCCGCGTGAGCCCGGTGAACTCCCCCGCCGGCGTCTCGCCCGTGCGACGCTCCTTCGAGAGTCCGCGCAACCGCCCGCCCGCACCGTAGGCGAACACCTCGTCGCCTTGCCCGGTCGTGCCCGAGAGGAGCACGTGATTCCCGCGCGGCGCGGCGAGCAGCGCCGTGAGCGCGCGCGGCTCGAAGAGCAGATCGGATTCGAGGAGGAGGACGTCGCCGGGCACGGCGTCGCGTGCGAGCCACAGCGAATGCAGCGAGCCGGTGCGTGCGAAATCGGGATTGTGCCGCGTGCGCACGTGCGGCGCGTGCGCGGCGAGAAACGCGTGGTAGTCATCCGCGCGGTAGCCGGTCACGAGCACGACCTCGGCGACGCCCGCGGCGCGCAGCGCATCGAGCGACCGCTGCACGAGCGGCACGCCGCCGACGGGGAGCAACCCCTTCGGCCCGTCGTGCGTGCCGCGCAACCGCGACCCGAGCCCCGCCGCGAGAATCACGGCGGTGGGCGCGGGCGAGTGCGCGGAGTGAGCGGGGAAAAACGACGACACGCGCCGATGTGAAGCGCCGCCGCCGGGCGCGGCGAGAGCGAAACGGTTTCGCCGCGCGGCGGAAGTTTTTCGACTGGCACAATCGCGCACGGCTGCGGGAATGGCGTCGCTTCCGTATTCCCCTTGGCTCACTCCCCACCCAACGCCGCCGACTCCGCCAGCGCCCCGCGTCGCACTCCGTCGCCGGGGGGGCTCGTGAAGTTTCTCCTCGTGAAGGCCGGTTGGCGCGTGTGGGTCTCGGTCGCAGCGGGCACGGCGGGCGGCTGGGGCCTCGCGGGCGTGATGCAGGTCACGCACCGCGCGTTGACCGAAGCGGGCGGCGACAACCTCCGCCACCTCGCGCCGTTCGCCGGGTGGTTTGTGGCGTTTCTCGCGGGCAGTCTCATCGCGGAAAAACTGTTCATCGAGCTCTCGGAGCGGCTGAAGGTGGAGTTTCGCGACAAGCTCGCCTACCAGCTCCTCCACACGGAATTCGCCGAGATCGAGCGGCGCGGGTTCGAGCGCGTGTGGACGTTGCTCGTGGGCGACGTGGAGCTGTTCGCCGATTTCGTCTGCTGGCTGCCGCGCGTCTGCGTGCAGCTCTCGATGCTCGTCGGCTGCTACGTTTACATGGCGTGGCTCTCGTGGCCGGCGTTTGTGTTCAGCGCGCTCTTCGCGGCGGGCGCGCTGTGGAGCTACGCGCGCATCAACGCCCGCATCGCGCGTGTCGAACTCGCCGCGCTGCAAAATCACGAGGGCGTGCTCGCCGTGCTGCGCTACCTCACGCACGGGCTGAAATCGCTCCTGCTCAGCCGCGGCAAACGCGAGGATTTCATCGGCCAGCACCTCCAACGCTCCACCGCCACCGCCCGCGCGATCAACGCCCGCGCGCGGTTCCTCTCCTCGCTCGCCTCGCGCACCGCCATCGCGCTCGTGCTCGTCGGCCTCGGCGGCGTGGTGTTCGCGCTGCCGCACTGGATTTCCCTTTCGGCCGCTACGCTTATCGGGCTCGTGCAGGCGACGCTGTTTTCGCTGCCGCCGTTCGAGGGCACGCTCGCGCTGATCCCGCGCACCGTTGCTGCCGGCCAGGCGCTCGACCGCCTCTGCGAACTCGGCCTCGATCTCGCCGGCCCCTCGCCGCTGGCCGGGCTCGCGCGCACGCCCGTGCCGGCGCTCGTGCACGGGTTTCGCGCGCTCGCGCTCGAGGGTGTCGAGTTCCGCTACCCCGCGCCGCCGGGCGAGGCGCGCGGCTTCGGCGTCGGCCCGGCCACGCTGCGCCTCGCGGCGGGCGAGGTGGTCTTTCTCGTCGGCGGCAACGGCTCCGGCAAGACCACGCTCGCGAAGGTCCTCTGCGGCCTCTACCGCCCGACCGCCGGCCGCCTGCTCGTCAACGGCCAGCCCATCTCCGACGCCGAGCGTGACGACTACCGGCAGCTCTTCGCGGCGGTGTTTTCCGACGATGCGCTCTTCAACCACGCCATCGGCGCGCCGCCCGACTGCGCGCCGCGCATCCGCGAACTCCTCAAGCAAATCCAGCTCGACGAGAAGGTGCGCGTTTACGAGGGCACGCGTTTCTCAACGATTGATCTTTCGCAGGGGCAGAAACGCCGACTGCTGCTGCTCGTCGCGCTGCTGGAGGACAAGCCGGTCTTCCTCTTCGACGAGTGGGCGGCGGATCAGGACCCGTATTTCCGCGCGCTGTTTTACGAGGAGTTCCTCCCGCAACTCCGCGCGCGCGGCCGCGCCGTGCTCGTGATCAGCCACGATGATCGGTTCTACCGCAGCGCGGATCGGATCCTGAAAATCGACGCGGGTGAACTCGTCGCCTACGAACCGCGCGGCGCCCCGATCGGGGCGCCGCGCGCTCGGGCCGCCGGTTTCATCGGATGAAAACGCTTCCGCCGCTCCGCTCGGTCGTCGTAGGCCTCGGTGAGGCGAATCGCCGTTGGCCGTGGTTGCTGTTGCTCGTCTGGGTGGCGGTCTATGGGCGGCGGCCGTTCGAGCTCGGTTTCTACCACGACGACTGGTGGCAATACGTCGAGCCCGTCCGCACCACGGCGTTTTCGACCGAACGGTGGTCGGCCTTCATCGGGTGGAACACCGCCTATGCGCCGCGACCCGTGTTTGGTGCGTTCAGTTTTCTGTTCGCCTCGATCTCGCTGGATTCGCCGGGGGTCGCGCAGGCGCTGGCCGCGCTCATGGCGCTGGCGTGCGCGTGGTCGCTCAGGTCATGGCTGGCCGGGCTGGGCGCGGCGGGCGGGCCGGGCAGCGTGCTCGCCGCCGATCTCGCGGCCGTGTTTTGGCTCACGGCCCCCTGGTCCACCGGGACGACCGTTTTTCTTGGCGCCGCGTTCGGCATGTTGCCCGCTCAGTTTTTCCTGACCGAGGCGGCCCGTTTGAGCCTGGGGGCCGTCATCGGGCCGCGGCGCACCGCGGTGATCGCGCTCCTGCTCGTCGCCTCCGCCCTGTCCTACGAGACATTCTATTTTTGCGCGTTTCCCGTCTTCCTTGCGCAGTGGTGGAGCGGTCGCGCGCGTTTTCCGAGTCGCCGCGCCGCGATTTTTTTCTGGCTGGCTCTGGCCGGCGCCCAAGGCGCGGCGATCGGATTCAACCGCGCCATCGCCGCGCGCAACGGCGGCGCCTCGAAAATGTTCTCCGTCCACTGGATCGACTCGTGGCTGCACAACCTGGGTTCGCTCCCGGGCACTTTGGCCGGCACGATGGAGGCGCATGATTTATGGTGGGCGGCGGGGGCCGCCGTCGTGCTTGGCGGGACGCTGTTCCACCTGCGGCGGAACCGGACGGAGCTGCTCGCCGGCCGGGCCTTGATCCCGGCCGCATCAATGGGTGCGGCGGGATTGGTGTGCGTGATGGTGGTCGCGGCAATCTATGCGCTGGTCGGGTATGAGTTTACCGCCGCCGGGGTGATGGGGCGGACACTCGGCGGGGTGACCTGGGCCGTGAGCCTGGCGATCTTCGGCGTGGTCGGCTGCATCGGGGCCGGCGCGCCGACGCTGGCACGCCGCGTGGCACTCGCCGGGTGCGGGTGGACGGTGGTGGTGCAAACGGCGGCGTTACACCAGCACCAGACGGAGTGGGCCGGCTCGTGGGCCGCGCAACGCGAGGTAATCGCACGGGCACCGCTGGCGAAAATCGGGCGGCTCCCGCCGGGTTCGGCCGTATTGTTCATCGGACCGGATCGCTTCGGCGTGGTGGAGATTTTCGCCGCCCCGTGGGATTTGACGGCGGCCGTTTGGTCGCGTGAGCCCCTCAACCGGGATCGCCGGCCCTTTCAAATCCCGGTCACGTTTTATCCAGCCACCCGATTCTACGACTGGAGATTTCGCGCCGGCCAACTTCACCAGGAATTACCCGGTTTTTTTAAACAGTCTTTCGCGGTCCAACGCCTGTTTGTCTGGGACTACGCCGCCGCCACGCTCGTTGAAGTGGCCGATGGCTACACCCGACTCCATTAACCGCGCGCCCACACCGGCGCCGTCGTCTCCATGTTCAACTTCCTTCGCCCCAAGATTTTTCTTTCACCCGGGCGCCGTCGCCAACCCCGGGCGCCATCCCGGCTGCACCGAGCTTGAACCCAATCTGCGGACGCTTTCCGATTTCGTCGTCCGCCGCCTCGTGCCTGACGTGGGCGCGCTGCCGTTTCCGCTCAACGAACAGCTGCTGATGTGCGGCGCGTTCTGCCGCTTCGCGCCCGCTCATCTCTTCGCGTGGGGCACGCACCACGGCTGCTCGGCGCGGATTTTTTTCGAGACCGCCCAGGCGTTCTCGCTGCCGACGACGATCCACTCCATCGACCTGCCGTCCGCGCGGCCGCATGGCGAACATCCGGGCGCCGAGCACGCGCCGCTCGTGAAACACCTCCCGGCCGTGCGGCTCAACGGGCGACGGCGATCACAAGTAGGCGTCGGTCCACCGCGAACTCGCCGGGATCCTCGGGCGCTTTCCGCAGGCGACCGTGCTGTTGCACGATACGTTTTTTTGTCCCCGGCGAGCGGCTACAACACCGGATCCTCCCGCGCGATTCGCGAGGTCCTCGCGGCCAAGGGCGCGCCACACCGCGGCGTTCAC
>JBEANZ010000035.1:0-4665 GCA_041165185.1 Verrucomicrobiota bacterium
GCTCTTCGCCGTGTAGTACGCGAGCACGCTGCAGAGCATCAGCGGCAGGATGATGTCGTAGCTGAGCGTCATCTCGAACAACATGATCACCGCCATCACCGGCGCGTGACTCGCCGCCGACAAAAACGCCCCCATCCCCACCAGCGCAAACGCCCGCGGATCCTGCGCCGCCGCCGGCCACACATGGTGCACCGCCGTGCCGAACACGTAGCCCGCGCTCGCGCCCATGAAGAGCGACGGCGTAAACACCCCGCCCGGCGCCCCCGACCCAAACGACGCCATCGTCGCCAGCCACTTGCACGCGATCAGCAACACCACCGCCAGCCACACGTGCCGCAGCAACCCGTCGTGCAGCCACGGCGCGCGCGGAAAATAGTCCGCGCCCGACACGTGCCCCTTCAGGATGTCCACCACCACCGAGTAGCCGTTGCCCGCCACGCCCGGCGTCCACACCGCGATCGCGCCCACGCACAGGCCCCCGAGCGCGAGCCGCGCCACGAGCGGCAGCTTCAAATCGACGAAAAACTTTTCCGCCGCCCGCAGCGCCCGCAGGAACCACGGCGCCAGCGTCCCCGTCAACACCCCCAGCGCCACATACGGCACGATTTCCCACAGCGAGTTGAGTTGGAATTTGGGCACCTGGTAGAGCACGTGCGCCGAGGTCAGCACGCGCACCGTCAACGTCGCCGCCACCGCCGCCACCGCCAGCGGCCCGAGGCTCTCCATCGCGATCGTCCCGAGGATAATCTCCGCCACGAAAAACGATCCCGCGATCGGCGCGTTGTAGGCCGACGCGATCCCCGCCGCCGCCCCGCACGCCACGATCAATCGCAACTGCGGCGGCGTAAACTGCCGCCACCGCCCGAGCAGCGACGCCACCAGTGCCGCCATCTGCACCATCGGCCCCTCCCGCCCGATCGACCCGCCCGACCCGATCGAGAACAACGCCGCCGCGCTCTTCACCACGCTCGCCCGGACCGGCAGCCGCCCCGTCCCGATCACGATCGCCTCCATGTAGTCCGTCGAGCTCTGCCCGCGCGCGAGCCGCTCGCCAAAGCGCAACACCAGCCCCGCGCACGCCCCGCCCGCCGCCGGCACCAGCAGGCAGCCCCACCACGGCAGCCGCCGCATCGACTCCACCACGCCCAGACTCGAGCCCGCGAACAGGTCGTGGACGTTTTCCGCCAACGCCGAAAACACCAACGACGCCAGCGCCCCGAGAAATCCCGCCAACCCCGCCCACAGCAACGTGAGCTGCCACTCCGTCGGTTGCAGCCGCTCCTGAATCCACAGCCGCCACCGCAGCAGCCGCAATACGCGCCGCATCAGCAACGCCGCCGGATCCGTGACGACCTTCATCGCCCGTCGCCGCCGTCCGCCGCGCCGCCGAAAAATTTCCCGTTCAATGCAACCACCCCGGCAACGTGAGTCCCCCGCCCCCGCGAAACAAGCCCGCGCTTGCGCCCCAACCTGCGCGATTCCCGCGCGCCCCGCCCCCCCTCGTAGCCCCGCGCCCACTCGTAGCCCCGCGCCCACTCACTCGTAGTTGCGAGCGCAACCGAGTGGTCCCACTCGCCACCGCCTCACGCCTCATCCCCCCGCCGCGCGCGCCCGCTCCAATTGCCCCTTCACCACATCGCGATGCACGCGGTTACTCAGGCCCGCGAGGTGCTGCCGCATCGCCTCGACAACGCCGTTCGTATCCCGCGCCGCGACGAGCCGCACGATCGCTCGATGCGCCTCGACCACGCCGTGCACGAGCGTCGCGAGCAACGGATCGTCGCTGCTCTTCGCCGTGATCCGCGTCGCGGGCAGCCGGTAGAAGACGTAGTTGCACTCGATCATGAGCAGATCGAAATCGTTGACGAACCGCTCGTTCCCACTCGCCTCGATGATCGCCTGGTGGAAATGCCAGTCGAGTTCGAGCCAGCGCGGCGAGGGCGCGTCCGGCGCCTCGCGGTCCATCGCGGCGCAGATTTTTTCCAGCCGTGCGAGATCGGCGGCGGCGCGCTGGTGGCACGCGGCGCGGGCGGCGGCGAGCTCGATGGCCTCGCGGTATTCGTGCAGGTGCGCGACCTCGGCGGGCCCGTAGTCGCGCAGGCGCAGGCCGCGGTTCACCTCGTCTTTCAGCAGGATGCCCTTCGACACGAGCTTGTGCAGGCCCTCGCGCACGGGCACGCGGCTGAGTTTCAACTTCGCCGCGAGATCGCGCTCGACCAGCCGTTCGCCGGGAAGAAACGCGTCCGAGAAAATCAGCCGCACGAGTTTCTGGAGATTCGGCGGCGTGCGATCGATTTTCGGTTCAAAGACGCGGCGGCTTTTCGGCATGACGCGTAGCCAACAGAAACCGCCGCGCGCTGGGAAGCGGGAACCTCCGCGCCCGCCGGGAATCGCCGTTGACTAAGGGCCGCCGGGGCCGGTTTGGTATACCGAAACGGCCCGCCCCGATGTGGCCGGACTGCCCGCGAGGCCCCACCCAACCACCACCCCGATGATCGCTCGAACCCTCTCCCGCCTTTTCTACTTCGCCCTGCCGCTGCTCGCGAGCGCCGCACTCGCCACCACCGCCGTCGCGCAGTCCGCCGCCGCTGCGACGGGCGCGGTCGAGGGCCGCGTGTCCAACACCGTCGCCGGCACCAATCTCAAACAGGTGCGCGTCGCCGTCGAAGGCACCGCGCTCGAGACGCTCACCGACGAGGCCGGCGAGTTCCGCCTCGTCGGCGTCCCGGCCGGCGACATCACGTTGCGTGCAACCATCGCCGGCCTCGTGCCACAGGCCGCGCGCGTGCGCGTCGCCGCCGGCCAGACCGCGCGCCACGATTTTGATCTCGGAGCGGGCGACCCTGCGGCAAAGGGCGATCAGGTCGTGAAGCTCGCCGCCTTCACCGTGGCCGAGCGCGAACTCAGCGCACAGTCCGCCGCGCTCCAGGAACAACGCATCGCGCCCAACATCAAGAACGTGATCGCGTTCGAGGAGTTCGGCGACATGGGCGACGGCAACCCGGGCGAGTTTTTGAAATTTGTCCCCGGCATCCAGATCGCCATGAGCCCCGCGATTCCCAGCTCGGCCACCATTCGCGGCATGCCGGGCAGCGGCACGCTGCTGATGGTCGACGGCATGGAGCTCTCCAGCGACGGCCCCGCCGGCCGCGGCGCGAGCTACACCGCCTCCAACGTCGCCAACATGGATCGCATCGAGGTCACGAAGGTGCCGACGCCCGACATGCCCGCCAACGCCGTCGGCGGCATGATCAACGTGATCGGCAAAAGCGGCTTCGCGCGCCGCCAGCCGCAGCTCACCTACAGCGTGTTTGGCCTGCTCACCACGATCGAGCCCTTCACGTCGCTCGGCCGCGAACTCTTCCTCGGCGGCGGCGCGGACAAGGGCACGTCGGGCCCGCACTTCCGGCCGGGCTTCGACGTCTCCTACACGCGCCCGGTGAGCGATCGCCTCGCGCTCTCGTTCAGCCTCGGCCACAACGCGCGCTGGGAGGACAAGGACAACCTCGCGCCCACCTGGAACCGCGTGACCAACATCCAGACGCAGAGCGCCATCGCCGCCCAGATCGCCGTGCGCGATCGCAACGTGTTTTCCGCGCGCGCCGACTGGCGCCCCGCCCCCGCGCACACGCTCACCGCCACTTTCCAGATCACCACCGACGACGTCCACACGCGCATCGGCACCTACACGCAGGCCTACGGCACCGGCGCGACCGGCGGCGAGAACTTCACGCAAGGCGCGCCCGCCAACGCCGTCGGCACCGGCGCCGGCACCGTCACGCTCGCCAACACCTACCGCGAGCAGCTCAAGCGCACCCTCCACGCCGCGCTCGCCTACCGCGGCGAGTGGCGCGGCTGGAAACTCGAGTCCAACCTCGCGCGCGCCCACTCGCGGCGCGAGACGCTCAGCGCGCAGGAGGGCAGCGAGTATTTCGGCACCGTCAGCGCCACGATCACCGGCCTCGTGCTGCGCGCCGACGGCTTCGGCGATCAACGCTTCGGTGTGCCACCCACCGTCAAGGGCACGCGCGCCGGCCAGCCGCTCGATATCACCGACGGCCGCCTCTACACGCTCAACAGCGTCACCTCCCCGCAGGAGCCGCTCATGACGAACGATCTCACGACGCTCAAATTCAACGCCACTCACCGGCTCCCGCTGCCGTTTCTCATGACCGTGAAAGGCGGCATCGACTACGCCCTCAACGAGCGCGATCTCCGTGTCGAGACGCGCACGTGGAATTTCCGCCCGACCTTCGCCGTCACCACCCCCGAGCGCCTCGTCGGCAGCTACGATTTGATCAACTGGCCGTATGCCGAGGTGCGTTCCTTCCGCAACGGCGACCGCCCCAAGTGGATCGACCCGCGCAAAGTCTACGCGCTCTACCAGGCGCAGCCGTCCTACTTCGTGCTCAACGACGCCGCCTACCACATCTCGCGCGTCAACGGCTCGCAGGAACTCAAGGAAACCATCACCGCCGGCTTCCTCCGCAGCGACGTGAAGCTCCTCGACAACCGCCTCTGGATCGTCGCCGGCGCGCGCTACGAACGCACCAGCGACGAGGGCACCGGCGGCTCCAACGACATCCGCGCCACCTACCAGCAGGACGCGCAGGGCAACCTCCTCCGCAACGCCGCCGGCCAGCTCATCCGCGTCTCCACCGACGC
>JBEANZ010000036.1:0-10530 GCA_041165185.1 Verrucomicrobiota bacterium
GCTTGGTGATCTGGTTTTGGGCGCCGCCGATGTCAGCTTCGCCGTAGAGAAAGGCGTTGGGGCCACGCAGCTCTTCGACTTTTTCCGTCGAGTAGGAATCCATGGGCGAATACCAGATCCAGCCGTTGCGCATGGCGTAGGCATTGGCCACGCCGCGCAAGATGACGCGGCTTTGCACGAGGGCGTTGGGGTCGGGGTTGGATTCGCCGGAGACCATCCACGTGGCCATCTCCTCCATCGTGGTGAGGCCGAGGTCCTCGATGAACTGCGCGTTCATGATCGAGATCGAGTTGGCGAGGTTCTTCAGGTTTTGCACGGTGCGCATCCCGGAGGTGGTCTGGAGGGATTCGTAGCCGAGGTCCTGATCCTCGCGGACGGTGAAGGCGGTGAGCGTGATGGCTTCGTCGGGGACGGCGGCGGGGGCGGGTTTGGCGGGCGTCGCGGAGGTCGGGGCGGTCTGGGCGCGGGCGCTCAACGTCAGCGCCGCGCAGAACAACAAGGCGGTGGTTTTCATGGTGGGGAGTGGGGTCGGGTGCGCGCGACCGTGCGCGCGGCGGCGCGGGGCGTCGATGCGGATTTTGCAGGCGGGCGGCGTGCGAAGCGCCGCGCGGTCAGTCGGGATTTGACCGCGCGCGCCGCGCGCGCCGAAGTCGGACGATGCCCGCCACCCTCCGCCCTGCCACGCAGCCGACGATGTATTTCATCGGCGTGACGACGGGGCAGTCGTCGATCAACGCGGTGTTTCCGCGTTGGGCGCGGCGGCTCGGGCTCAGCGAGTGCGTGTTGCGCGGGATCGATTTTGCGCCGGGGAGCGCGCCGGAAGATTTCCGCGCCACGCTGGAGTTCATCAAACGCGATCCGCTCTCGCTCGGCGCGCTCGTGACGACGCACAAAATCGCGGTCTTCGCGGCGGGCCGCGCAATCTTCGACGAACTCGATCCGCTCACGCGCGCGCTCGGCGAGGTCGGGAGTATTTTCAAACGCGCCGGCCGCCTCCATGGCCGCGCCGTCGATCCCTACACGTCGGGCCACGCGCTCGCGGCGCAGCTGGCGCCGGCGCACTGGCACGGCGGCGCGGAGGCGCTCCTCCTCGGGGCCGGCGGCGCGGGCACGGCGCTCGCGTGGCATCTGGCCAATGGGGCTGCGGCGGCGGGTCGGCCCGGGCGGATCCATGCGGTCGACCGCGCGCCGGAGCGGCTCGCGCATTTGCGCGCCCTGCACGCGACGTGGGCGGGGGCGGCGGCGATGGAATTTCACGCGCTGGCTCGGACGGACGAGGCGGATGCGTTGCTCGCGCGGTTGCCGCCGGGCTCGCTCGTGGTCAACGCCACCGGCCTCGGCAAAGACGCGCCCGGATCGCCGCTCGGCGCGGCCGCGCGGTTTCCCGAGCGCGGTGTGGTGTGGGAGCTGAACTACCGCGGACAACTCGTTTTCCTCGAGCAGGCGCGCGCGCAGGCGGCCGCGCGTGCGTTGCGCGTGGCGGACGGCTGGAACTATTTTCTGCACGGCTGGACGCACGTGATCGCGGATGTGTTTGCGCGCGAGATTCCGGCGAGCGGGCCGCTCTTCGACGAACTCGGCGCGCTCGCAGCGACGGCACGGTAAACGCGGCCGACGCAGGCGTGGCGGGAGATTTTTCCAAGGCAGGAGGGCCACAAAAAGCGCAAAAGGCGCCAAAAACGGACTGCCGTTTTTTGCGTCGTTTTGTGCTTTTTGTGGCCCTCTCCTCCGCCGGTTGTTTGGTGGTTTAGTGGGTTGCAGCGGCGCCCTGCTGAAATAGTCGAGCCTGAGCGCGGCGCTTTCCTTTTCACGCGGGGCGCGCAAGGTGTCGCCACTTCCGCTATGCCGCCCGCGCCCGCCACGACCGCTCCTGCCCCGTCGCCCACGTCGGGCGATGCGCGCGCGGTCGCGCCCGATCCGGTGCTGCTCTTCGACGGCGAGTGCGGGCTGTGCAACCGCACCGTGCGCTGGCTGCTGCGCATCGACCGGCGCGGGGTGTTGCGGTTCGCGCCGTTGCAGGGTGCGGCGGCGCAGGAGTTTTTACGCGCGCAACGGCTGCCGACGGACGATTTTGATTCGCTGGTGTTTGTCGCCGACTGGGCGCGGCGGCACGAGCCGGCGACCGGCGCGACGGCGGGAAGAAAATTCGCGCTGCGCACCGACGGCGTCGTCGCGGCGCTCCGCGCGGTCGGCGCGGCGCGGCGCGCGGCGTTGTTGGCGCTGTGGCCGCGCGCGGTGCGCGATGCGGGTTACGGCGTCGTGGTGCGGACGCGTTTTCGATTCTTCGGCGGCGCGGAGGCGTGCCCGTTGCCGCGGCCGGAGTGGCGCGCGCGGTTTCTCGAGTAGGCGCTCAGTCCTGCTTGGGCGCGGCCTTGATCAGCACCGACATCAGCACCGAGGTCGCGAGCACGCCGCCGATCACGCCGAGCGACATCCCGGTCGTGATGCCGACCCAGGGCTCGATGAGCATCTTCACGCCGATGAAGCAGAGGATCACGGCGAGCCCGATTTTCAGGAAACGGAAGAGCTGCATCACGCCGCTCAACGCGAAGTAGAGCGAGCGCAGTCCGAGGATCGCGAAGATGTTCGAGGTGAGCGCGACGAAGCCGTCCTTCGTGATCGCGAGCACCGCCGGCAGCGAATCGAGCGCGAAGATCAGGTCCGTCGTCTCCACCACGATCAGCACGACGAAGAGCAGCGTGGCGACGCGGCGGCCGTTTTCCTCGACGAAGAATTTGTTGCCGTGGAACCGGTCGCTGACCGGGAAGTATTTCCGGAAGAAGCGCACGGCGACGTTCTTCGCGGGATCGACCTCGGCGTCGTCTTTTGCGGGGAGCGCGAGCTTCACGCCCGTGTAAACGAGAAACGCGCCGAACACATACAGCAGCCAGTGGAACCGCGCGATGATCTCCACGCCGACCAGAATAAACACCCCGCGCATCGCCACCGCGCCGAGGATGCCCCAGAACAGCACGCGGTGCTGGTAACGCGGCTCCACCTTGAAGAACGCGAAAATCAGGATGAACACGAAGACGTTGTCCACGCTCAGGCACAGCTCGATGAGGTAGCCCGCGAGAAATTGTTGCCCGAGCTCCGCGCCGCGCCACCACCAGACGAGCCCGCCGAAGCCCACCGCCAGCAGCGCCCACACCGCGCACCACGCCAGCGCCTCGCGCACCGAGACCGCGTGCTCCTTCCGCTGAAACACCCCGAGGTCGAGCGCGAGCATCGCCGCGATGAAGAGGAAAAAACCACCCCACGCCCACAGGGGCATGGTGTCGGCGACGGCGAAAATCGGCATCATGGCGCGAGACACTGCCCGCGCCCGCGTCGCGCGGGCAAGCGGGGAGTGAGGGGAATGCGGCCCGCCCGTTTCCACGCGGCGCCACCGGGGCCGCGGCGGGCGCGCACGGCGGGCTCGCGTTCCTTGACAACCCGCGCCGCGCGCTTTCAAACCCGCCCCTTATGCCACGTCTCGCCCGCCTTTTTTCCGTCGTGCTCACCGCCGCTGCGGTCGCCCGCGCGGCCGACGCCCCCGCCACCGCTTCACCCTCCGCCGCCGCCCTCGCCGCCGAGGCCCGCCGCCGCGAGGTCACCGACATCCTCGAACGCCTCGTCACCTGGCTCCACGATTTCTTCCCCGGGGTCGACAACGTCGTGTTCCACTGGATCGCGTGCGGCATCCTCTTCGCGTCGGCGATTCTCCTGCGGCGGATCATCACCAACGTCGTTTTCCATTACCTGAAGAAGCTCGCTTCCAAGACCGAGACCACGCTCGACGACAAGCTCTTCCCCGCCCTCGAGCGCCCCACCGCCGCCCTCGTGATGGCGACCGGCATCTACGCCTCCCTCACCGTCCTCCAACTCTCCGAGCAGATGGATCGCTGGGTCGGCACCGGCGCCAAGATGGCCGTGCTCGGGGTCGTCCTCTGGGGCCTCCTCCGCGCCGGCGGCGCCATCCTCGATCACCTTGAGGAAATCGCGCACGCGAAGGAGATGACGGTCGCGACGTTTATGCCGCTGATCAAAAAGACGCTCCTGGTCTTCGCGGTCGTCTTCGGCGTGCTCGTCATCGCGCAAAGCCTCGGCTGGCCCGTGCAATCGTTCATCGCCGGCCTCGGCATCGGCGGCCTGGCCTTCGCCCTCGCCGCGCAGGACACCATCGCAAACATGTTCGGCTCCCTCGTCGTCGTCATCGACCAACCCTTCAAGGTCGGCGACAACGTGAAAATCGGCGCCAACACCGGCACCGTCGAGGACATCGGTATGCGCTCCACCAAGATCCGCCTGCTCGACAAATCCCTCGTCATCATCCCCAACAAGACCGTCGCCGCCGAGGCCATCACCAACCTCACCCGCTTCACCGGCCGCCGCACCGAGCAAGTCCTCGGCCTCACCTACGCGACGCGCCCCGAACAGCTCGAGCCGCTCCTCGCCGACTTGCGCGCCCTCCTCGCCGCCGAGCCCGAGATCGACCCGGCCTCGGCGCACGTTTACTTCCGCGACTTCGCCGCCTCGTCGATGGACGTGTGGCTCGTCTACGTGGTGCGCAGCCCCGACTTCGCCGGCTACATGCGCCTGCGCCAACGCCTCAACCTCGCCTTCCTCCGCGCCATCGAGGCGCGCGGCCTCGCGCTCGCGTTCCCCACGCAGACGCTCCACCTCGACGGCCCCGTCGCGCAGCAACTCGCCGCCGCGAGAAACTGATCCGCGTCGCGCCGCGCCTCTCGGTGAGGAACCGCGCCCACTCCACGCTTTCCAATTCCGCCGCGCCCTGCATACAGTCGCCCCCACTCAACCTCCTCGCTCCATGAAACGATTCCTGTCCCTCTCCCTCGCCGCGCTCTTCGCCGCGGCCGCCGCGCGCGCCGAGGTCACCCGCGCCGATCTCGTCGAGCGCGTCGAGACCTGCGAAGCCATCTTCCAGGGCTTCCAGTCCGGCCCCGACCGCATCCCCGCCGAGGTCCTCCGCAAGGCCCAGGCCATCATCATCGTCAACCAGTTCAAGGGCGCCTTCCTCTTCGGCATCAAGGACGGCTACGGCGTCATCATGGCCAAGCAGGCCAACGGCACCTGGAGCCTCCCGGTCCTCATCAGCGCTGGCGAAGCCAGCCTCGGCCTCCAAGTCGGCGCCAACTCCGTCGAGACCATCTACATCGTCACCGACCCCGCCGTGCCGCGGATGCTGTTCAACCACCGCTTCAACATCGGCGTCGACGCCAAGGCCGTCGCCGGCCCCAAGGCCGCCGAGAAGGAAAAACTCAACGCCGAGATCCTCGCCACGCCCGTGCTCGTCTACTCGAAGTCCCTCGGCCTCTACGCCGGCGCCACCGTCAAGGCCGGCCACCTCTCGCGCAACGACAAGGCCAACTTCCAGCTCTACGACACGCGCTACACGCTCCCCGAGCTGCTCTACAGCGACTGGGTGAAACCCCCGCGGGAAGTGCAGCCGATCATCGCGCTCATCGCGCAGGCGACGCGCTAATCCGCAGGCAACACGCCCGTCTGCAGGCCCGGAGCGGCGAGCGCCAGCGAGCCGACTCATAGCCGCGTCCCACTCGTAGCTGCGAGCGTGAGCGAGTGGCATGGGCGTCCCGCCCATGGGCTCGGAGACGAGCGGCCCTGCGGCCCCGCTCGCCCACGGGTCAGAAGCCCCGTGCCACGCCACCCACGATCCGACGGACCTCGCTTTCTGTTGCACCCGGGGTTCGCGTAAACACCGACGCGCCCGAAAACGCTTTTGTGTTTCCGCCGTTCCGTGCGTTTCGTCCGACCGTGGCGCCCGCCGAAAAAATCTCCAGCCTCCAAAACCCCCGCGTAAAACAGCTCGTGCGATTGCGCGACCGCCGCCCCCGCGATGAAGCCGGCGTGTTTCTCGTCGAAGGCTACCGCGAGATCCGGCGCGCGCTCGAGAAGGGCGTGGCCCTCGCGGAAATCTATTTTTCGCCCGCGTGGTTCCTCGGCGAAAACGAGCCCGCGCTCATCGCGCAGGCGGCGGCGGCGGGCGCGCAGGCGTTTGAGTTGACGCAGGAGGCGTTCGCCAAGGTCGCCTACCGCGAGCGGCCCGACGGCCTCCTCGCCGTCGCGCCGCAATGGCACCGCACGCTCGACGCGCTGGTGCTGCCGCCCGCGCCGCTGCTCCTCGTCGTCGAGGCCATCGAGAAACCCGGCAACCTCGGCACCATCCTCCGCAGCGCCGACGCCGCCGGCTGCGACGCCGTGATCGTGTGCGATCCGGTGACGGATATTTTCAACCCCAACGTCGTGCGCGCCTCGACGGGCGTCCTGTTTTCCGTCCCGCTCGTCGTCGCCGAGAGCGCGCCCGTGCGCGACTGGCTGCGCGCCAAAAACATCCGCGCCGTCGCGACCACGCCCGCCGCCGAAACAACCTATTCCGACGCCGACCTGCGCGGCCCCCTCGCGATCGTGATGGGGAGCGAGCAGTATGGACTGAGCGAATTCTGGCTGAAACACTGCGACCTCCCCGTGCGCATCCCGATGGCGGGCCAGGCCGACTCGCTCAACGTCGCGATGGCCACGATCATCACGCTCTTCGAAGCCGTGCGCCAGCGCCGGATGTAGGGCGGGGTCGCCGACCCCGCCTTGATCGACCGCCCGCTCAACCCCGCGCGCGCAGCCAGAGCACCAGAAACACGATCGCCGCGAGCGCCGCCGCGCCGAGCCCGCCACCGAGGAGCCCCTGCTGGCGGCGCAGCGCCTGTTCGAGATTTTTCTTCTGCGCGCCGAGCGCGGCGAACGCCGCCTCGAGCTCCGCGTGCCGGGCGCCGAGCTCGTCAGCGAGCTCGCGCTCACGAGCGCGGGAGGTCTCGAGCGCATCCTGCGCGATGGCGTTTTGGATCGTGATGGCCGCCTGATCGCAGAAGACGGCGCCGAGCGCCTCGTCGTGCGCGGTGAAGACGCCTTCCTTTTTGTTGAGCACCTGGATGACGCCCGCGCGCGCGCCGTCGGGCCGGTGCATCGGCACGCACAGCACCGTGCGCGTGACGTAGCCCGAGCGCTGGTCGAACTCGCGGTTGAAGCGCGCGTCGGCGTAGGCGTCGGGGATGTTGATGATCCGGTCGGCGGAAAAACTCTCCCCCGCGAGCCCCGCGCCGGCGGGGAAACGGATGATCTTCACCGCGCCGCCGCCCGCGACGCGCGACCACAGCGTCTTCGAAAACGGATCGTGCATGAAGATCGTGCAACGATCGGCGCCGAGGATTTGGAGCACGCGGTCGGCGAGGACGCCGAGCACGCCGTCGAGGGCGGAACGGGGGGCGGAGTCGGCGGCGGGAGTGTCGGGCGTGCTCATGGCGGGGGAAAACGTGGCGGCTATTTCCCAGCGCGGCGTGCGTCCGGGGCGATCATGCGCGCCATCAAGCGCCGCCCGCCGCGCCTTGTCGAGGGGGAGATCGCCGCGACTCCGCAGTAGGGCAGGGTCTCCGACCCGCCCCGCGAATATCCCCTCGCGCACGCACGCGGATCCCAGCCCCGCCCGACCCAGGACGCCCGCGCCGCACCCGCCTCGATCCATCCGACCGGAACTGCTGCTTGAAAGCGTCGGCCTTGAAGTCTTTGAGCTTCATGCGCGCCGCGCCCGCCGCCGATGCTCTCCTCGAAAACCAACCTCTACGATCTCACCCGCGCGCAACTCGTCGCGCGCTTCGTCGCGTGGGGTTTTTCGCCGGTGCATGCCGCGCGGCTGTGGAACTACCTCTACCTTGCCCTCGCCGAGTCGTTCGCCGAAACCGCGATGCCCGACCTCCCGCCGAAGGTCCGCGCGCGCCTCGCCGCCGAGGCCACGCTCGGCGTGTTGCCCACCGCGCTCGCGACCGATTCGAGCGACGGCTTCACCCGCAAATACCTCCTCACCCTCGCCGACGGCCAACGCATCGAGACCGTGCTCATGCGCTTCACGGGGCGCGTGACGGCGTGCGTGAGCTCGCAAGTCGGCTGTGCGATGGGCTGCGTGTTTTGCGCGACCGGTCAGATGGGCTACACGCGCCACCTCACCCCCGGTGAAATCGTCGCGCAAGCCGTCCACGTCGCGCGCGCCTTGAAGCTCTCGGCGCCCAGCCGCATCGAGGCCGCCGAGAGCTTAGCGCCAAGAGCTGAGAGCAAAACCAAACGACGTGACCCGTCCTCACCCGTGCTCCCACGCCGTCCCGCTCGGCAGATCGGGCTCTCAGCTCTTAGCTCTCAGCGCTCAGCCACCTCCGCCGCGCTCGACCCGTCCGACCCGCCCGCCCGCCTCCGCAACCTGGTCCTCATGGGCATGGGCGAGCCGCTCCACAACTACGACGCCGTCCTCCACGCCCTCGCCATCCTGCGCGACGAAGCGGGCCTCGCCCTCGGCGGCGAACGCCTCACCCTCAGCACCGTCGGCGTCGTCCCCGGCATCCTCCGCCTCGCCGCCGAAAAACCCGCGCTCCACCTCGCCGTCTCGCTCCATGCCGCCACGCAGGAGGAACGCGCCGCCCTCGTCCCCGTCGCGAAAAAATGGCCGCTCGACGAACTCATGGCCGCCTGCCGCACCTACAGCGCCGCGACCGGCCGCCGCATCTTCTACGAGTGGACGCTCATCGCCGGGAAAAACGATTCGCCGGATCACGCGCGCGCCGTCGGCCGCCTGCTGCGCGGCCTGCCCGCGCAGGTGAACCTCATCCCGCTCAACCCCACCACCGGCTACGACGGCACGCCGACGCGCACCGACGCCGCGAAATCGTTCCAGCACATCCTCGCCACCGAGTTCGCCCTCCCGAGCACCGTCCGCCAACGCCGCGGCCTCGACATCGCCGCCGGCTGCGGCCAACTCGCGATCGCGGGCTAAACCAACTCCAATTACCAAACGCGATTGGTCGTTTGTAGGGCCGGCGCTTGTCGCCGTGCCGTCGCGCTGCACGCGTGCAAGCGAGAGCGGACGCCCGTTGGCACTCTCCCGCGGGCAAAGCGCGACGGCACGCCGACGAGCGGCGGCCCTACCCTCCAAAGGCATCTCGTAAATGGGATGAAATCCCAGACGCTAAACGTCCCAAGCGCCAAAGCCCGACGCGCCCGCCTCGATGCGTGTAGCCGCCGGCCCGCCAACCCGCGGTTCCCTGAATCTGCGGGAACCCATTCCCCCACGGCATCGTCGATGCGGGCGACGCCCCGGATTTCTCCTCCGCGCGCTCCGCGTCCTCCGCGTTTCAACCCCGCGCCCTCGCCCTACTTCTTCCGCAACTCCCGCAACGCATCCGCCGCCACCCACCGCGCCGCCCGCGAATCCATTTTCGCGATCTCCTCGGCCGTCGCGAGGGCCGCGCGCCGCAGCGCCGGGTTGCGCTTGCCGATCTGGCGCAGCGCCCAGTTCACCGCCTTCTTCACGAAATTCCGCTCGTCCCCGGCCTCGCGCGCGATCACCGGGAGAAACCCCAGGAAAATTTCATCCGGCAATTCCTTCCGGTGGATCGCCATGCCGGCCATCACCGCGAAACCCGCGCGCCGCACAAACTCGTCCTTCCGCGCGCTCCACGCCAGCGCCAGCTCAGCCGCAAACGCCGTGCGGTCGACGAGCCACGCGAGCGAGTCGGTCGCGACCCAGTTGTCGCAGTCGCGCACCCAATGGCCGGCCTCGGCGCGCGTGAGTTTTTTCGGATCGGCGATGAGCGTCGCGAGCACGCGCGCCTCATGCACGCCGCTCGCCCACAACTCCAACGCGAGCGCGTGATCGCGCCGGTGCGCCCGCGCGATTTCGCGCAACACCGGCATCGCGATCCCGAGTTGCTCCGCCGCCGACGCGATGCCGAATCGCTTTTGCCCCTCGACATTTTCCGGGCGGCCGAGCGAGCGGAGGTGGGCGATGAGTTCGGGGGCGGTCATAGGCTAGGTTGGCACGCCCGTGCCTTATTGCACGAACGCCAGCACCCGGGGCAGCAACGTCTCGGCCTCGCGCCAGCCGCGCCAGGCCGCCGCCCGGCAGTAAGAGGCGGCGAGGGCGTAGTTTTTCTCCGTGCCGATGCCGTCCATGTAGGCAAGGGCGGTGTCATATTGTCCCCAGGGATCGCCGAGGTCGGCGGCGCGCTTGGAATACTCGAACGCCTTGCGCGGATCCTCCGGCAACGGCCCAGAGCCGCGCGCGCCCCAGTAGTGATAGTAGCCGAGCAGCGCGAGCGTCGTCGGGTCGCCTTCGCTCTCCAGTTGCCGCAGCTCGGCGAGCGCGGCGGCGACGTCCTTTTTCACCCCGCGGCCCTCGGCCAGCATCCGAGCCCGCCAAGAGCGGCCCTCAAGCGAGCCCAGCTTCGCGGCGCGGTCGAACAGGTCTTTGGCCTTCGCGAGATCGTAGAAACCGTTGCTTCGCGACTGCCACACCCGCCCCATGGCCACCATGGCCGACATGTCGACGTCGGCGTTGGGGTCGGCCGCGCATCCTTCCATCGCTTCGCGCACCTCCTTGTCCCCTTCGAGGGCGCCGCACGCCACATACCACAAGCGCACCATCCGCCGGGCGCGGATCGCCGCGCCTTCACCCTTGGCGGCCAGTTCGGTGAG
>JBEANZ010000037.1:0-23860 GCA_041165185.1 Verrucomicrobiota bacterium
CGCGACGGCCCCATCAACCTCTCCGCTCGCACCCAACACTACGCGTCCCACCCCGCCGCCGCCCTGCGTTTCCTGCGTTCCGCCCACCCCACTTCATGACGCCATACCGGAATCCCGTGGCGGCGTAGCGGACGGGAATTAGCGCGGGCGGATTTTCGCGCGGGTGAACTAATGGCGCGGGTAAACTCACGGCGCGGCCCGGCGGCGCGCCACCAACGAATGATAGCCGGCGGCGCGGCTTTGGAAGACCGTCTCGTGCTCGAACGGCCACGCGTTGTCCGCTTCGGCCTCAGCCCAATCGGGGTCGCTCGCGAGGAGTTGGCGGGTGGCCTCGAAGTAGGGCGTGAAGTCCGTGCGAAGACAGAGGCGCGTGTCGGGCAACGCGTGCTGGGCGACGGCGGCCAGAAAATCGCGTCGCATGATGCGGTTCTTGTGGTGCCGCACTTTTGGCCACGGGTCGGGAAACAGCACGAAAACATCCTCGAAGCGGACGTGTGTCGGCAGCTCGGCCAGAAAATCGAAGGCTTCGGCCAAAACGAAATGGAGGTTTGGGAGCTGGGAACGGACGCGCTTGCGTTCGGCCCGCTCGATGCGCTCGCGGACGAGATCGATGCCCACGCAGATTCGTTCGGGATGGGCGGCGGCGTAGGCCGTCAAGAAATGGCCGTGGCCGCAGCCGAGTTCCCAGGTGACCTTCGTGTGCGGGGCGAGCATCGCGCCCAACAACGCTCGCAGCGCCGTGCGTCGCTCGGCCACGCGGGCGAGGTGTTGGGCGGTGCGGGCGGGGTTTTCCACGGCGGCGAGCTACGGGTCGAGCGCCACCTCGGGGGGGGGCGGCGGGGAAGAACCCCGGCGCGCGGCGAGTGCGACCATAAGGATGCTGATATCCGCGGGGTTTACGCCGCTGATGCGGCTCGCCTGACCGAGCGTCATGGGGCGGATTTCGGCCAGCTTAAGCGCGCTTTCCCGCCGGAGCCCCTTCACCGTGCCGAAATCAAAACCGGGGGGCACGCGAATCTTCTCCACGTGGGCGAGTTTCTCGACCTGCTTATCTTCTCGATCAAGATATCCTTTGTAGACAACGCGATACAATATTTCGTCGCGCACCGGACGCGCCAGTTTCCGGAAATCCATTGGCAAATCCCGCCGGTCGCGGTCTCGCCGCAGCAAGTCCGCCCATGATACCCCCGCGACGCGCTCCGCTTCGAGCCGGCGAATCCCCTCTCGGATCGCCCTCCCCTTCTCCTCGATTCGTGCAATGCGTTTGGCGTCCAAGAGCCCGTGCGCCCGCGCGTGCTCCAACAGCCGCAGCTCCGCGCTCCCGTGGTTAAACAGCAAGCGATGCTCCGCCCGGCTCGTGAACATCCGGTAAGGCTCGTTGGTGCCCTTGGTCACGAGGTCGTCGATGAGCACGCCGAGGTAGCCCTGTTGCCGCGTGATGAGGAGCGGGGCGACTCCCCTCCCCTTGTTGACGGCGTTGACGCCCGCGACGAGGCCCTGCGCGGCGGCTTCCTCGTAACCCGAAGTGCCATTGATCTGGCCGGCGAAAAACAACCCCTCGACCTTCTTCGACTCAAGCGACGGCAGTAACTGGGTGGGCGGCGCGAAGTCATATTCGACGGCGTAGGCCGGACGCAGGATCACGGCGTTTTCGAGCCCCGGGATGCTCCGCACCATCTGCCGCTGGACCTCGAACGGCAGACTTGTTGACAACCCATTCACATAAAACTCGTTCGTTGTCCGCCCCTCTGGCTCCAGGAAAAGCAAGTGCCGGGGCTTGTCCGCGAACCGCACAAACTTGTCCTCGATGCTCGGGCAATACCGCGGGCCGACCCCCTCAATCTCGCCGCTATACATCGCCGAGCGACGGAGGTTTTCCCGCACGAGTCGGGCGGTCGTCTCCGTCGTGTAGGTCATCCAACACGAAACTTGTTCACAACCGGGTCGCCACCCGAGGCGGGACTCGGCCGAGTGTTCCACGTGGAACAGATCCGCCGGTTCACGGGTGTCGTGAAACGCGAACAGCGTCGGCTCCGCGTCGCCGCGCTGCTCCTGCATCTGCCCGAAATTAATCGACCGACCCAGCAGGCGAGGGGGCGTCCCGGTCTTGAGCCGCCGCAATTCAATCCCCGCCTCGATCAGGCTCGCCGAGAGGGTTTTGGCGCTGAAGTCCCCTAGCCTACCGCCTTCGTTCTTGTTCTGCCCGATGTGCATCAGCCCGCGCAGAAACGTCCCGGTCGTCACAACTACCGTCCGGCCGTGAAAATTCAGGTCCAGATTGGTCCGGCAGCCCGTGACCTTGCCGTCCGCGAAAATCAGCCCCGTCACCGTCGCCTGAAACACCGTCAGGTTCGGCTGCAGCTCCAACACGTGCTTTAGCCGGAACTGATAGGCCTTCTTGTCGCACTGCGCCCGCGGTGACTGCACCGCCAGGCCCTTTGACTCGTTGAGCAAGCGAAACTGGATGCCCGTCACGTCCGTGTTGATCGCCATCTCGCCGCCGAGCGCGTCGATTTCCCGCACGAGTTGTCCCTTCGCCTGCCCACCGATCGCGGGGTTGCAACTCATCTGGGCGATAGTGTCGATATTGCCCGTCAGCAGCAGGGTAGGGGCGCCCATCCGGGCGGCAGCCAACGCTGCTTCCACGCCGGCATGCCCGGCTCCGCACACGATCACGTCGTAGAGGGGCTCACCAGAAGTGGACATGGTTGGTAGTGTTGAGAGACGATGGCACCGCGCGTTTCACGCCAGACATCACTTCCCGATGCAGAAACTGGCAAACAAATGGTCCAACACCCGCTCGTGGTCGATGCGCCCCGTGATTTCACCGTAAGCGTCCAACGCCCCCCGCAAGTCCGCCGCCAGCAGCTCCGTCGCCTCCGCCCCCCGTAGTTTCTCCTGCGCCGCGATCAATCCCTCCTCGGCGCGCCGCAAGGCCCCCGCATGCCGGGCGCTGACCGCGATTGATTCGTCGCCCAGCTCAGTTTGAAACGAGTCCGCCAGTGCCCCGATCGCCGCGACAAGCTCCTCCGTGCCGACCCCCGTCAACGCGGAAACTCCGACCCGTCCCACTTCCATCCCCGTCGGAACCTCAAGCCGCTCGCTTTCGCGCAAATCTATTTTGTTAAACACAATAAGTCGTTTCGCATTCGCCGGAAATGCCGCCATCCGCTCCATCCACACCTCCTCCGACGCGGTTGGCTCCGTCGCGTCCACCACCAACAAAATCAGGTCCGCCTCGGCCGCCTGTTCCCACGTTTTTTCCATCCCGCGTTGTTCGAGTGGGGCAGGGGAAGGGTTGAGCCCCGCCGTGTCGATCAGCCGCACGCAATGCGCCCCCACCATGATTGCCTCCTCGATGAAGTCCCGCGTCGTCCCCGGCTCCGGGCTCACCAGCGCGCGCTCCCGGCCGACCAATCGGTTAAGCAGGCTGCTCTTGCCCACATTCGGCGCACCTACGATCACCGTCCGTATTCCCCCTCGCAGTATTTCACTGTAGTGATTGGTGGCCAATAGTTTAACTGTCTCCGACTTCAACCTCTCCAACTCCGCCGCCACCCGCTCCCGATCCTCCGGCGGCAAATCCTCCTCGGGAAAATCGATATACGCCTCCACCCGCGCCAACACCGCCAGCAACCCCTCCACCAGCGCCCCGATCCGCCGCCCCAGCGCGCCGCGCAACTGCTGGTTCGCCATCGCGAGCGCCCGCTCGCTCCGCGCGTGGATGAGGTCCATCACCGCTTCCGCTTGGCTGAGGTCCATCCGCCCGCCCAGAAACGCTCGCCGCGTAAACTCCCCCGGCTCCGCCAACCGACACCCCCGCGCCACGAGGTCGTCCAAAATCTTCCGCGCGATCAGCGGGTTGCCGTGACACGAAATCTCCACCGCATCCTCCCCTGTGTAGGGCTGCGGCCCGCGAAACACGGTGAACAACACGTCGTCCACCACCGCCCCACCGCGGTCCACGTAGTCCGCGCGCCGTAACGTGCGCGGCGCCCCGCCCGCCGCCGCCGCGCCGAAAATCTCCGCCGCCAACCCCGCCGCGCCCGGCCCGCTTACGCGCACCACCGCGATCGCCGCGGTTCCCACCGGCGTCGCGAGTGCGGTAATCGTATCGTCGTGGCGCGGCATTTTTTTGGTCGGCCACGCTCCCCACCGACACCCGCCAAGTCAATTGCGCCGCGCGCCCCCAGTCGTGGCCGAGACGTCCCGCGTTGTGCTCCACACCCACCCATTCCACGCCCCACAACCCACGCACTCCCGCTCGCGCATCCCCACTTACCC
Organism: Verrucomicrobiota bacterium; assembly: GCA_041165185.1. Lineage (GTDB taxonomy): Bacteria > Verrucomicrobiota > Verrucomicrobiia > Opitutales > Opitutaceae > JBEANZ01. The sequence goes on from JBEANZ010000037.1 coordinate 4,285, forward strand.
GCGACCAATCCCGCCGCACCCGCCCAACCACCGCTTCCTCACTTCCCGCCAATCGCCAACGGCGCGACCCGCGCGCCTTCCGTCACCTTGTCGCCCGGATAGACCACGAGGCGTTCGCCCTCGCGCACGCCTTCCACGATCTCCGTTTCGACGCCGTTGCCGCGTCCGACTTTCACCGTGCGCAGCCGCGCGCGCCCGCCCTCGACGACAAACGTCTGCCACGCGCCACCGCGCTGAAACATCGCTCCCGCCGGTGCCCGCAACGCGCTCGCGCTCTCCGCAATCACCACGCGCGCCTCGACGCGATAACTGTCCCCGAGCGTCGGCCGCTTCTCCACGCCGTCCACGAAATCCGCGACCACGTAAACGCGCTGCTCCTCCACCCCGAGCGCCGAGATTTTCGTAAACGCCGACGGCTCCACCAGCCGCACGCGCGCCGCCAGCGGCGACGCTCCGCCCCACCGCTCGAGCGACACCCGCGCCCCCGGTTGAATCGCCACCCCGTCGCGCGACAACAGCTCGATCCGCACCTCGAGATCCGTCGGATCGCCGATTTCCACGAGGGGAAAACCCGCCGGCACCATCCGCTCGCTCTCCTGCCACACGCGCAAAATCTTTCCGCCCACCGGCGACGTGATCACGAGGGGCTCCGCGGCGCCGCCGCTCTTTCCGCGCGTGAGAAACGCCCGCGCCTGCTCCCACTCAAACTCCGCCACCTTCAACGCAAACTCCGCCGCCCGCTCCTCCTGCGTCGCCGTCTCCGCGCGCATCTGCGCCACGTCGAACTCCTGCCGCGACATCACGTTTTTTCCGAACAGCTCCTTCACGCGTCCGAAATCCGCGCCGAACATTTTCGCCGCCGCGCCCGCCCGCGTCCGCTGCGCCGTCGCCGCCTGATGCGCCGCCTCCGCCGCGCGCACGCGCGCCTCGGCCTGCGCCTGCGTCCGCGCGTCGAGAAAGTCCGCGCCGCCGGTCTCGAGCACCGCGATCACGGTCTTGCCCGCCTCCACCGCCGCGCCCGCCTTCCAATCGATCCGCCGCAGATGGCCCGCGACGGGCGCCGTCACGACGTAGCGGTTTTTTACCCGCGTCATGCCCTCCTCATCGACCGTCACGACGAGCGGCCCGCGCGTTACCGCTGCGACCTCCACCGGCGCCGGTTGCGGCCACAAGCCCGCGACGATCAGCGCCACGACGATCGCGGCCGCGAGCCACGGCAGGTAGCGGCGCCACGCGGGCGCGCCATTTTTCTTCGCTCCGGGAGAGGGGAGGGGAGTCGCATTCATAAATATCAATCGAGCGCCTTCAACGCGCTCACCATGTCGATGTCCGCCAATTTGCGCGCCGCAAACCACGCCGACAACGCCGAAGCCGCCGCCACCACCGCGACCGCAAACGCGAAGTTCGCCGTCGTCAGCACGAGCGGCAACCGCACCGTCTCCGTGTTGACCGACGCGATGATCCCCCGCGCGAAGCCCGATCCAATCAGCAGCCCGAGCGGCAGCGCGACGACTGTGAGCAACACAAGTTCGCCCACCAGCACCGCGCCCACCTCGCCGCGCGTGAAGCCCAGCACGCGCAGCGTTGCCAGCTCGCGCGCCCGCTCCGAGAGCGAGATGCGCGCGCTGTTGTAGATGATCCCGAAGGCCACGATCGTCGCGAACATCAGATACATTTTCTGGAGCAGCCCGATGCTCTGCGCCGTCGTCTTCCGAAACCCCTCGCGGATCGACGCCTTGATCACGCAGCCGGCCGCGCGCGGGGTGGCTTTCACCGCGCGCAAAAACTCATCCCACTGGCCCGCCGCCACCGAGAGATGCGCGCCGCTGATCCGGTCGCCCTCGAGCATCAGGCGGTTGAGCGCGTGGATTTCCATGTAGGCGGCGACGCCCGCAAAGTCCTCCGCGAGCCCGATCACCGGCACCGCGATCTCGCGCGGCTCGCCCTCGAGCACGCGCGCGATCACCTCGTCGCCGAGCCGCACGCGCAGCACGTCGGCGAGTTTCGCCGACATCACGATCCCGCGCGCCGGCAGCGTGAACTGCCGCGCCTCCGCATCGATTACGCGGTTGAGCGTCCCGCGTTCCGGCAGCCCCTGCAGCATCAGCCGCCGCAGGATCGGCCCGGAGCGCAGCTCGACGGGCACGAAGCGAAACGGCTCCGCCAGCTCCACGCCCGGCAGGTGCCGGAAATCCGCGATCGCGCGCGCCGCCTGCGGCTCGACGAGCGACATCGTGACGGTCTGCCGCTGCACGGTGTCCCACTGAAAATCGAGCACGTGCCCGATGCCGTCGCGAAACGTGTTCGGCACGATCAAGATTCCCGTCGCCAGCGCGAGCGCGAGGCACGTGAGCGCGCTCCGGATCGGGCGGCGCTGGATGTTGCGCAACGCCATCCGCAGCGACGCGCCGAACCATTTCGCCGCGCGAAATCGCTCGAAAAACGCCGGCCGAAAACTCGCCGGCGCCTCCGGCCGCATCGCCTCCGCCGGCGGCAGGTTGACCGCGCGCCGCACCGCGCCCGCCACTCCGCCAAACGCCGCCAGCGCACTCGCCACCGCCGCCGCGACCAGCGCGTGCGCGTCGAGCGTGAAGTCGAGCTGCGGGAAGCGGAAAAACAGGTGATACATCTCGACGAATTTTCGCCCGAGCAAAATCCCCCCGATGCCGCCGAACAAAATCCCGCCCGCCACGATCGCGAAGGAGAACTTGAAGTAGTGCCCGCCCACCTGCCGGTTGCTGAAGCCGCACGCCTTGAGCATCGCGATCTGCTCGCGCTGGAGCGCGACCTGGCGGCTCATCACCGAGTTCACCATGAACGCGGCGACGCTCAGAAACACCAGGGGGAACGCGACCGACAGCCCTTGCAGCACGCGGATTTCGTCGTCGACGCGGCGGTTCGACGGATGGTTTTGCCGGCCATACGCGCCGCGTCCGCCATAGGGCAGAATCAACCGGTCCACCGCCGCGATCACCTCGCCCTCCGAGGCGCCGGGCGCGAGCGTGAGCGCGAGATTGTTGAACGCGCCGTAGAGCTGAAACGCCGTCGCCAGCTCCTTGTAGGGCGCCCAGAAAACGCCGTAGGTCTTGTTATCGGGCAACGCCGCACCGGGCGGCGCCTCGAACACAAATTCCGGCGAGAGCACGATGCCCGTGAGCTGGAAAATTTGTTTCCGCCCGTTGAGCACGGCGGAAATTTTGTCGCCCGGTTTCAGCCCGTGCGCCTCGGCAAACGCCTCGCCGACCGCGAGCTCGCCGAGCGTCGTGCGCGTCTGGCTCTCCGGCAGCCGGCCCGCGCGCACGTAGGGTAAATTCAGCACCGACGCGCCGCGTTCCGGCAGCGAATTGATCAAGCCGACGGCGGGCTCCGGGAGGCCCGGCACGTCGAGGGTGACCTGGATCGCGATGCTCGCCTGCACGGCGGCGACACCGGGGATGGCGGCGATTTGCTCGCGCAGCGAATTCGGCGCGCGCTTCAGCCGCGCAAACACCTCGGCGAAACGATTCCGCTCGTAGTAGCCGTCGCGCGTGGTCGTGAGCGAGAGCATGAGCGAACGCGTGACGATCATCATCGCGAGCCCGCACGCCATCACGAGCGCGACGGCAAGCGCCTGGGATTTCAGCGCGCGCAGATCGCGGAGGAGCTTGGTGTCGAGGAGGCTCATGGCCGGGAGTCTTTCTCGTTTCCGCCAATGACTCCTTGCTGTTTCCAGCGGGTAGCTGCCGACGGCTCGTAGCCCCGAAGGGGCGGCACCCGCGCGTGGACTGACGCCCCTTCAGGGCTTAATTCGTTTTTCCAATCGAAACCCAGGGCGTTGCCCTGGGCTATCGACTTTCGCCCCTTCGGGGCTGCCGAACCCACGATTTTCCACCCACCGAAAGCGGCGAAGAACCAGAATAGAGAAAGATTCATCGGCGGGACGCGGCTCACCACGCGAGCGACGCCACGGTCGCGCGCTTCGTGTTTTCCCGCACGTTCACGAGCCGCCCGTCCGACAGCGTGAACACGCGGCCGGCCATGTCGGCGATGATGGCGTTGTGCGTGATGATCACGGCGAGCGTGCCCAGCTCGCGGTTTATTTTTTCGATGGCCTCGAGCACGGTGATGCCGGTCCGCACGTCGAGCGCGCCCGTCGGCTCGTCGCACAGCAACACCTCGGGCCGCTTCGCGATCGCGCGCGCGATGGCGACGCGTTGCTGCTCACCGCCCGAAAGCTGCGCCGGAAAATGATCCATGCGTTCGCCGAGGCCGACGAGTTGGAGCGCCTCCTCGGGCGTCATCGGGTCGCGCGAAATCTCGGCGATGAGCGCGACGTTCTCGCGCGCGGTGAGGCTCGGGATCAGGTTGTAGGCCTGAAAAACGAAGCCCACGGCATCGCGCCGAAACTGCGTGAGCCCGGCCTCATCCGCCGTGCCGAGGTCCCAGCCGCGATAGTGGAGCGTGCCGGCGCTCGGCGAATCGAGCCCGCCGAGCTGGTTGAGCAACGTGGATTTCCCGCTGCCCGAGGCGCCGAGCAGCACGACGAGTTCGCCGGCAAACATCTCGAAGTCCACGCCCGCGAGCGCCGTCACCGCCGCCTCGCCCTCGCCATAAACCCGCGCGAGCCCCCGGGCGTGAAACATCAACTCGCGCCCCGGAGGCGGCGCGGCGTTGGCAGTGGTCGTCATCGTGAGAACGGGCATCAAACCGCAGGCCGTGACCGATGGCAACGCACCGGTGTGCCCCGGCGCGCATTTTCGTTAGCGGAATAGGGCGGCAAGCGTGTTTAATAACAAACGTCGTCCATGTCCGCGCCTGATTCCGACCAAGCCCGCTGGTTCGCCGTGGAGGTGCTGCCCCACGAGGCCGCGCTGCGCGCGTGGCTCGCGACGCGTTTCCCGCTCGTGCCGGACCACGATGATCTCGTGCAGGAAGCCTACGCGCGCCTCGTGCAGGCGCACGCCACCGGGCCGATCGCGTGCCCGCGCGCGCTGCTGTTCGTGACGGCGCGCAACCTCGCGCTCAACCGCCTCCGCCACCAGCGCATCGAGCGCCCCGAGGGCGCCGCCGAGATCGACGCGCTCGCCGTCGCCGACGAACGCGTCGGCATCCCCGAAGCCCTCGCCCACGCCGAAGATTTTCAAATCCTCATCCGCGCGATCGAGTCCTTGCCCGAGCGCTGCCGGCAGATCGTGACGCTCCGCAAGATCTACGGCCTCTCGCAACGCGAGGTCGCCGCGCGCCTCGGCATCGCCGAGCACACCGTCGAGGCTCAGGGCGGCATCGGCCTGCGCAAGTGTATCGAGTTTTTCCGCCGCCACGGCCACGGGCCGCGCCTCCGTCCATGAATTCCGCCCACGAAAAACCGGAATCGCGCGACGCGATCGCGGCCGCCGCCGCGCGCTGGGTGCTGCGCCGCGACCGCGGCCTCAGCGCTGCCGAGCAGGACGAGCTCTCGCTGTGGCTCGCCGCCGATCCACGGCACGGCGCGGCGCTCGCCGAGCACCGCTGGGGCTGGGACGAATTCGACCGCCTCACCGGCCTGCAAACCTCGCTCGGCGCCGTCCCCGACCCGGATTTGCTTGCGCCGCGCCGTCCGGGACGCGCGCGGCGCGGGTGGCTGTTCGTGGCGGCGGGATCGCTCGCGGTCGCCGCGGCGGCGGTGTTTCTGCTTGCGACCCGCCCCGAGCCCGCCACGCCGGTCGCAACCGGCGCCGCGGTCGCCCTCGCCGCGCCGTGCGAACGCCGCACGCTCGACGACGGCTCGGTCGTCGATCTGAACCGCGGCGCCGTGATTGAGGTTGCGGCGAGCGCGACCGAGCGCCGGGTGCGGCTCGTGCGCGGCGAGGCGAACTTCATCGTGGCCAAGGATCCGGCGCGGCCGTTCATCGTCACGGCGGGTGGCGTCGAGGTGCGCGCAGTGGGCACGATCTTCAACGTCCGCCTCGATCCCGTAGCGGTCGAGGTCGTCGTCACGGAAGGCCACGTGCGCGTCGCCTCGCCCGAGATCATGACGCCGGCGCCAGCGGGGTCGACGAACCTTCCGGCTAAATCCGGAACCACGAACGAGGATCCGCCGGTGCCACTTTCTCTGGTCGCCGGCCAGGGCACGGTCGTGTCGCTCGCGCCCGCCGCGGCGCCGCCGCAGCCCGTCACGCTCGCGCCCGCGCAGCTCGCCGCGCGCCTCGCCTGGCAGCCGCGCCTGCTGGATTTCACCGCCGCGCCGCTCGCTGAGATCGTGGCGGAGTTCAACCGGCACAACCCCGTGCAGATCGTCGTCGCCGATCCCGCGCTCGCGGCGCGGCGCCTGAGCGCGACGTTCCGCTCCGACAACCTCGAGGGCTTCGTGCGCCTGATGGAATCCGACTTCGGCATGGCCGCCGAGCGGCGCGGCAGTCGCGAGATCATGCTGCGCCGCGCGAAGTGAAAAGAGTAGGGCGTGGTCTTTGACGCGCCCTCGGGTCGAACACTCAGGGCGCAAAAAGGGCGGGGCACAGACCCGCCCTACTTCAAACCGTCGAAAATCTTTTAACGGAAAGCGCCGCGCCGCGGTTTGTTTTCTCGAAACCGCACCGTCCCGCGCCCTCACCATGCCTCCCGCCACCTGCTCCCCGCTCCGCCGCCTCGCACGGCGCTTCGCTCCGCTGCTCCTCATCGCGTTCGCGTCACTGGCGCTCCGCGCGGCCGACGACGCCCTGAAAAACTTCAGCGTCCCCGCCGGCGCCGCCGCGCAGACGCTCAAGCAGTTCGCATCGCAGGCCGCGCGCGAGATCGTGTTCGCCCCCGAGGTCGTCGCCGGCGTGCAGACCCGGGCCGTCTCCGGCGACCTCGCGCCGCGCACCGCGCTCGACCGGATGCTCGCCGACACCGGCCTCGTCGCCTCGCAGGATCCCCGCACGGGCGCCTTTGCCGTGCGCCGCGGCACCGGAGGCGTGCCGGAAAAAAACGCCGTGAGCCCGGCGGCGGCGCGACCCGCGACCGCTGACGGGCCGCCGCTGGCGATGGAGGCTTTTCAGGTCAACGCCATCGGCCAGCGCTACGTCAATCAGGACGCCCTGCAGTCGAAGCGCGCCGTGGCCACGGTGTTCGACTCCATCTCGCAGGATGACATCGGCAAACTTCCCGACGTGAACATCGCCGACTCCTTCCGCCGCATCCCCGGCATCTCCGCCATCAACGACGAGGACGAGGGCCGCTTCGTGCTCGCGCGCGGACTGCAGCCGGCGCTGAACCACGTGACCTTCGAGGGCATGGCGGTCGCCACTCACGATGCGTTCGGTGGCGGGGGCCGCAGTGTGAATCTGGAGACGATCCCGGCCAGTGCCGTGAAGCGTTTGGAGGCGTTCAAGACCTTCACTCCGGCGATGGATGGCGGTTCCATCGGCAGCTACCTGAACATGGCGACGCGCAGCGCCTCCGATCAAAAAGGCATCGTCACGCGGGCCGGGGCCTCCGTGGGCTACTTCACCCAGCAGGACGTGCCGGCGCGGAGCCATCCGCTGACGACGCGCGTGCAGCTCAGCTACGGACAGACTTTCGGACGGGACGATCGGTTCGGCGTGTTCATCGCGTTCGAGGACATGCGCAAGTCGCGCGATCAGGTGAAGATCATCCAGGACACCTACAATTTCTTCAACGCCGCCGGCACCAGCACCGGCACGCCGCTCGTCGGCAACGGCTACGCGGCTCCCGGACAGTTCCGCTGGTATGTTTACAACAATGACTCCTCGCGCACCGGCTTGAACACCAAGCTCGAATTCAATCCCAGCACGGCGTTCCGCAGCTACCTTTCACTTTACCACTTTCGGACGGAGGACGACGAGGATCGCCACGGGCATCAGTTGCTCAGCCTCGCCGGGATGAGCGGCCAGACTGCCACCAGCGGCACCTACGCCAACGCCCGCTCCGAAGTTTCCTTCACGCACAACGACATCCGCCGCAAACTCGACGGCGCGCACTACCATGCAGAATTCGCCCCCGCGTCCGGCCACCGGATCTTCGCCGACACGGCCTTCTCCGGCACCAGCTACCTCAATTCGACGCCGTTCATCGGCTTTCGCACGCCGGTCAGCCCTCTCCTCGGCCTCACCTACGACAGCAGCGAGCAAGTCCAGACCTACCGCTTCACCAATCCCGGCGGCGCGGCTTACTTCGGCGATCCCGCGAACCACGTGCTCGACAACTACAATTACCGCGAGCTGAAGACCGAGGAATATCTCTTCCACCACAAGCTCGCCTATGCGTTCAATGCGAAAGGCGAGCGCGGGCCGCTGGGATTTGAGACGGGCCTCGATTTCAAGCGGCTCGACCGGCGGGTGAACAACGATCGCTGGAATTACGCCAATCCCACCTTCCGCCTTTCCAGCGCCCAGCGCACCCTCGCTTATACACCGCCCGCGCGCCGCGAGCCGTTTCTCTTTCTCGACGATTCGGCGTGGGGCCGGCTGTTCGCCAATGGCAGCGGAGCGGGCTTCACGCTTTCCCAGCCGTCGAGCTTCGAGCAATCGGCCGAGGGCGACTTCAAATACATCGAGGACATCTCGGCCGGCTACCTCATGGGCACCTGGCAGACATCGCGGTTTCGCGCCGTCGGGGGCCTGCGTTACGAAAACGTCGACGCCACCGCCAAGACCTTTCGCCGCCTCGTCGCGCCGGTGCCGGACGTCTTCATCCCGGTCAATGTGCCGACGGGCTACCACAACCTCCTGCCCTCCGCGACCGCCAGCTACGAACTGACAGACCGCGTCTGGTTGCGTGCGGGCATTTCCAAATCGGTCGGCCGGCCCAATCCCTCCGATATCGCCGCGCTCGAAAACGTCAGCGCCGACGGGCTCTCCATCTCCCGGGGTAACCCCGGGCTCAAGGCCCGCGACGCCCGCAACTACGATCTCTCGCTCGAATACTATTTCCCCAAGGGCGACGGCATCGCCTCCGTGGCGGTCTTCCAGAAGGACATCGCCGACGACATCTTCAACCTGAGCACCACGGAGACGGTCAACGGCGCGCTCGTCACGACCACTCAGCCCACGAATGCCTCGAGCTCGCGCATCCGCGGGCTCGAACTGGCTCTGGTGCGCAATCATCTTCCCTTGGTCGCCACCCTGCTGCCCGGCCTGGGTTTCACCGGCAACCTCACGCTCTTCGACACCGCGTTCAATTACATCGACGCGCGGGGGCTGCGCTACGCTGGCAGCCGCCTGCCTCTGCAGTCGAAATGGAGCGCCAACGCCGCGCTCGCCTATGAATGGAAGGGTCGCGCCGAGGTGCGCGTCGCCTACGACTATCGCAGCCAATACACCTCGAGCTTCAACGCGACCCAGCCGTGGAACAACGAGGGCTGGGCCAACTACGGGCAGTGGGACGTGACCGCGCGCTACCGGGCGACGCAGCGATGGCATCTGGATTTTTCGATCCGCAATCTCGGCAATGCCCACCGCGTTCACCTGCGCGGCCTCGACCTCACGAAGCTGCACGAAGACGTGGATTTTGGCAGCAGCTTCTGGCTCGGCGTCACCTACCGCCATTGATCACGATGTATTTTTCGCTGTTCCAAATTGGTGGTGGGTTGGTCGCGTTGGTCGCAGCGGTCGTGGCGCCGCTACAGGCCGCGTCGAAACCCAGCGCCACCGGATATCCGCGCGCGTTGCACGGCCCGATGATGGGTGCAGTCGCGCCCGACCGGATCGACGTTTGGGTTCGTCTCAGCGGCCCGAGCGACGTGCAGATCGAATACAGACAGGAGGCTGCCATGGCGGAGTTGCGCCGCACACCCGCCCAGCGTGCGCGCAAGGAAGACGACTATACGGTGGTCGTGCCCATCCGGGATTTGGCGGCCGGCACGGCCTATCGCTATCGCGTGATCGTCGCGGGCGCGCCTGACATGAATCAGGAACCGATGGGATTTTTTTCGGCCAAGACGGCGCCCGCGCCCGGCGAACGTGCCGTGTTCAGCGTAGCGTTTGGCTCGTGCGTCCGGGTCGAGCGTCATCCCGTGCAGCCCATCTGGAGCGCGATTCAGGCGCGCCGGCCGGACCTGATGCTGTGGCTCGGGGACAATGTCTATGCCGACACGCTTGATGGGGACATTCTCGCCGAATGCTACCAGCGCCAGCGGGGATTGCCGGAGTTGCAGGGCTTCCTCCGCTCGGTGCCGCAGCTCGCGATCTGGGACGACCATGATTACGGGCTGAACGACTCCGACAAAGGGCATCCCGGCAAAGCGGAGTCGCTGCGCGTCTTTCAGCGCTACTGGGCCAATCCCGCCTACGGGCTACCCGCCGCGCCCGGAGTCTTTTTCTCCTACACTTACGGCGGAGTGGATTTTTTCTTCCTCGATAACCGCTACCACCGCGATCCCGCCAGTGCGCCCGCCAGTCGGGCCAAGTCCGCGCTCGGCCCGGAGCAGAAGGCCTGGCTCAAAGCGCAACTGCGCGCGAGCCGCGCGCCGTTCAAAGTGCTCGCGTCGGGCCAGCCGTGGAGCGACGAGAAGGGGCCGGGCGGCGAATCGTGGGAAGCTTTTGCTGAAGAGCGACGGGAGCTGTTCGACTTTATCCGCACCGAGAGCATCGCTGGCGTCGTGCTGTTGTCGGGCGACAACCATGTGGGTGAACTCAACTGCCTGCCCGAGTCGGAGCGTGGCGGCTACGATCTCTTCGAGTTCTCCAGCTCGCCGCTCGCGCAGGATCCGTCGCAGTCGTGGTTAAATTACCGGACGGTCCCGCGCGTCAGGCAGGTGTATTTTTCTGGTTCGAACTTCGGCCTGCTGTCCTTCGACCTGAAGCAGGCCGATCCGACGCTGACGATGACGTTGCACGATGTGCAGGGCAACCGGGTGTGGGCGCCGTTGGTGCTCCGCGCTTCGGAGCTTCGCAACGGGTCCGCCAGTTGGCGCCAGAAAATGGATCGCATCTCGCGCCAACGCTTCGAGCGGGCGGAACGCGGCGGCGCCTATTACGGGGCACCTGAAATTGAACCAGAGTGAGCGGCGTAGCGACGGGTTTGCTCGCGGATCATTTCGGCTGGGACGGCTTGCGGTGGTTCTACGCCGCTTCGACCGTGATCGGTGCCGTGCTGCTCGCGACGACGTGGCGCGCGCGCCCCGCGCTCTGATGCCAGGCCCGCCCACGCCGGCACCCGCGCGGCGCGACGAAATCCCTTCGTTTTGACGAAGCATCACGCGTCGGGTAATCTCCGCCTGCGATGATTCTTCGTCTCACCCAAGACGTGCTTCGGCACTACCCGCAGGTCTATTTCGCATGCCACCTCGCGCATCCGCGGCCCCGCACCAACGAATTTCGTCTCACGGACAAGGACATCGTCCTCCTCGGCCACCTCGATCACGACGCGCCGATGCTGGCCGGCCCGCTGGCGCGCCACCTCGGCGTCGGCGCGCCCGCGCTCTCCGCGCAACTCCAGCGCCTCGAGGCGCGCGGTTATCTCACGCGCCTTCCGCGTCCGCGCGACCGCCGGCAGATCGAGCTGCGGCTCACGGCACTCGGGGCCGAGGCGGTGGCGACGACCTCCATTCTCGATCCGGGCCGCGTGACGGCACTGCTCGTGCAACTCAAACCCGCCGATCGGGGGCGGGCGGTCCGCGGCCTCGCGCTGCTCGCGCAAGCCGCCCGGCAACTCCAGTTCAAATACCCCAGGCAACGGAAGGAAAAGTCGTCATGAAATGGCTCCTGCTCATTCTCGGCGCGCTGGCGGCGCTTGTCGCCGTGATGGCGATCATCGGTGCGCTGTTGCCGCGTGATCACACGGCGACGCGCGCGGCGCAGTTTCGGCAAACGCCCGCCGCGTTGTTCGCGGTCGTGCGCGACTTCGCCGCGTTGCCAGCGTGGCGCAGCGATCTGACATCCGTCGAACTGCTGCCGGCGCGCGACGGCGCCGCGTGTTATCGCGAGGTCTCGAAACACGGAGCCGTCACCTATCGGGTGCGCGAAGAGAGGGCGGGGGAACGCCTCGTGCTCGAGATCGCCGACGAGAATCTGCCCTATGGGGGGCGCTGGACGTTTGAGTTTCGCGCCGCGCCCGGCGGCGGCGCGCAGATGCGCATCACCGAGCAGGGATTTGTGAAGAACGTCATATTCCGTTTCCTGGCGCGCTTCGTCTTCGGCTACACGGCGACGATGGAGAGCTACCTGCGCGATCTTGCGAAAAAATTTGGCGAGCCCGCGCCGCAGTTTTCGAAATAGGAAATCTAACCCGACACTACCATGGGCCTCGAATCGAAATGCACGTTGCGCCTCGGCCGCGAGGAATTCTCCGGCACCGCGCACCTCGACTCCGCCGCGCTCGCGTTTCGCGGCGGCGCGAAGCTCTCCGTCGCGCTCGCTACCGTGAAGTCCGCCGACGTGGAAAAAGCCGGCGAGCTGCGTGTCACGCACGCCGGCGGCGCGTTCTCACTCCTGCTCGGCGATCGCGCGACCGCGGGAAAATGGGCGCTCAAGATCCGCTACCCGAAAAGCCTCGTGGACAAACTCGGCCTCAAGCCGGAGTCGCGCGTCGCGGTGCTGGGCGTGGACGATGCGGAGTTCCGCGCGCAGGCCGCTGCGCGGTTGCAATCGCCGCCGCTCGCCAAGCTTCCCGCCAAACCCGCCGCGCCGGGCGCCGGCTTGGACTTCATCTTCCACCCCGCCGACAGCGCGGCCGAGCTCGCGCGCCTCGCCGAACTCAAACGCCACCTCGCGCCGACGGGTGCCATCTGGGTGGTGTCGCTCAAGGGCAAAGCCGCGCGCGTGAAGGACACCGACGTGATGCGCGCCGCGAAGTCCGCCGGACTTGTGGACAACAAAGTCTGCGGCTTCTCCGCGACGCACACGGCGCTGAAGTTCGTGATTCCGGTCGCGGCGCGCGCGACGGTGTAGCAACCGACGCAAGGGATCCGACATCGGGAAAACCGCCTTTCCCCGGAGCCTGCGCGGTTGCGCCAGACGCCTGGCGTCCTTCGTGTGCGGGCTGGTTGCGGGCTGGTTTTTTCCAGACGGTCGTGTTTGGTGGCTGAGTCCCCGCCGTCCTCATGCCGCCGCCCGATCAATCTCCATGGCCAGTCCCGAGCCAGACGCGTTGGTTCGCCGAGGAAGTGCAGCCGCACGCGGCGTCGCTGCGCGGCTATTTGCGCGGCGCGTTCCCGGCGGTGCGCGATGTGGAGGATGTCGTGCAGGAGTCCTGTCTGCGCGTGTGGAAGGCGCACGCGGATCAGCCCATCGCCTCGGTGCGCGCATTTCTGTTTCGCGTGGCGCGCAACGTCGCCCTCGACTTGGTGCGGCGCGACCGCCGCTCGCCGATCACGGCGGCAGGAGATTTGGCGGCGTTGCGCGTCGTAGATGAAAGGACCAGTGTCGCGGAGCGCCTCGGCACGGCCGAGCAAGTGGAGACTCTTGCCGCCGCGCTCGATGCGCTCCCGCGGCAATGCCGCGAAGTCATGATTTTCTGCAAGCTGGACGGACACACTTACGCCGAGGCCGCCGCGCACTTCGGCCTCTCGGAAAAAACCGTGGCGGAACACCTCTATCGCGGCATGCAGCGGCTCGGCGAGGAACTGCACCGCCGCGGTCTGCACCGTTTCGATCCATGAACACCCCCGGCGATCGCTCCGGCGCTGATCCGCTGCCGCCGCCGGTTGCAACCGGGCAGGCGGCACTCGCGTGGGCCGTTTCGTCCGGCCGGGCCGCCGAGGTGGTCGAGCGGCAGCGCGCGCTCCGCCGCCGCCGACGGCGTCGGAGGTTCGCCGTCGCGGCCGGCGGGGCGCTGGGCATCGTGGCCGGAATGCTGGTCTGGCGGGAACAGCGGACGGTGCCGGCGGCTCCGAGCGCCGTATCAGGCCCCACCATCGTGGCCACACCGGAGCGCCGCGTCCTGCCCGACGGCTCCGTGGTCGAGCTGAAGGCGGGTGCTGGAATCACCGTGGATTTCGGCGGAGTCGCGCGGCGCGTGCGGTTGGATTCGGGCGAGGTCCATTTTCAAGTGGCGAAAGATGCCGCGCGTCCGTTCGTGGTGACCGCGGCGGGCGTGGAAGTGCAGGCGGTGGGCACGGCGTTTTCAGTGCATCTGGCCGCCGAGGCGGTGGACGTTCTTGTGACCGAAGGGCGGGTCGCGGTGGCGCGGGAAGAAGCCACAGCCGGAGGCCGCCCGGCGGCAACCGTCGGCGCCGCGCAGGCCACCGCGGTCGCCACTCCACCGCCGTTCGCTGCGATTTCCGTCGGGGCCGGTGAGCGCGTGGTCGTGCCCGTCGCGCCACCTGCTGTCTCGCCGCCCCCGGCCGCGCTTCCGGTGTCCGCGCCCGAGCAGGCCCGTCGGCTCGCCTGGCGCGTGCCGCGAATCGAACTGGCCGGCACGCCGTTGCGCGAAGCCATCGCGCGGTTCAACGCCCACGCCGGCAACCGGCTGGTGCTCGATCCCGGGCTCGGCGATTTGCAGGTGAGCGGTGTGTTGCGCGCCGACGACACCGAATCGCTGCTCCTCCTGCTGCGGAACGAATTTGCGATCACGGCGGAAGTGCGCCCCGGCGGCGAGGTGAGGCTGCGGCGGCCCTAGCCGGGCTTCGCGTGACGCCGCCCTCGGACTGCACCGGCGGGCTAGGAAGTTTCCGCCGCTGCCGCGTCTGAATCACATATGGCTATCCGAAGTCCTCGGTCGGTGCGGCGCAGGCTGGCCTTCGCGTTGTCGATTCTGGGCGGCGGCGCGCTCGTGAACGCGCTACTGGCGGCCGATGCGCCGGCCGCCACGTTCGATATTTCCGCCGGCACGGCGGACCAGACGCTGCGGCAATTTTCCGCCCAATCCGGCGTGGAGGTGATCTTCGGCACCGCGACGGCCACCCAGATCCGCACCAACGCCGTCCGGGGCGACTTTCCGCCCCGGGAGGCATTGGCCCGCTTGCTCGAGGGCACCGACCTCGTGATGGCGGCGAACGAGCGCACCGGTGCGCTCACCATCTCCCGCGCCTCCGCCGCACCAAAAAACGCCCCCGGCCCGGCCGCCGCTGACCCCGCGACGCCTGGGCCGATCGTGAAGCTGGAGGAATTTGAGGTCACCGGCCTGCGCATCACCGGCATCGTCAACCAAGGCATCATCCCCCGCCTCGAAAACGAAGCCGTGCGCTACGAAATCCTCACCCGCGTCGATCTCGAACGCACCGGCCAGACGGATCTCGCGGAGCTGTTCCGGCAATCCACTTTCCAACAGGGCAACGGCACGGGCAGCCAGGTGAGCGCGGCGAACTTCGGTTCGAGCGTCGGCACGGGTTTCGCCAACCAGACCGGTGACACGCTCAACTTGCGCGGCCTCGGCACGGCCAGCACCGCCGTGCTGATCAACGGGCGTCGTCTGCTGTCCACTGGCCTCGCCGGCACCGACGTCTCCCGCATCCCGCTCGCCGCGGTCGAGCGCATCGAGATCCTCCCGGCCTCGGCCGGCGCGATCTACGGCGCCAATTCCGTCGGCGGCGTCATCAATGTCGTCCTGCGCAACGGATTCTCCGGCACCGAGGTGTCGACGTATCTCGGCGCCGCCACGCGCGGCGGTGCCGAGGAGCAGAGCTACAGTTTGTTCGCCGGCCGCTCGTTCAACGGCGGTCGCACCAATCTGAACGTCACGCTCAATTTCCGCGACTTCGCCAAGCTCCGCATGGTCGACCGCGATTTCCTCGAGCAGGGCATCAAGCACACGATGGCCAATCCGGTGACCAGTCCCTCCGCCGGCACGGCGCGGTTCTTCGCGACGTTCATGGGCCCGCTCGCCACCGGTCGCGCCACCGTGCGCGCGGCCGCGGGCCTCGGCGTTCCCGGCGCCACCACGGTGCAATACGCCGCCGTGCCCGCCGGCACCACCAGCGCCGGACTCACCGCCGCGGCTTTCGCCGCCACACTCGGCACCACCGGTGCCGGCACCGACGGCCAATATGCGCGAAAAATTCTCCGCCATGGCCACGCCGAAACCAACGCCGTCGTCGCCGCGCAGCACGAGATCTTCGGCGATCGCCTCGGCCTTTACACCGAACTCACCTGGCGCCGGTCCCACGCCGATTATTCCGCGCCCAACCGCCAGCCCAGCTCAAACATTCTCGCCACGAACCGCTTTAACCCCTTCGGCCGCACCGTCACCGTCTACTGGGACTCGACCGACCTGCCGGACGACCAGCAGTCGAGCGACAAGCAGACGCTCCGTGGCGTGCTCGGCCTCAAAGGCCGGCTCAACCTCCGTGGCGACCACACACTCAACTGGGCGATCGACGGCTCGACCGACCATAACACCGATCTCCAGAGGCAAAAAAACAGCGCCGCTGGCATGTTAAACGCGCTCGGCCAGGGCATCTACAACCCGTTCCGCGATTTCACCGCCGTCGCGCCGATGGCCGCGGACGAGGCGGAGAAATACTTCAGCGTCACCTGGCAGGACGTGAACAGCCGCATCGACGCGCTCAACCTCCGCCTCAACGGCGACCTCCTCGACCTCTGGGCGGGCCCCGTGCGCTTCTCGCTCGTCGCCGAACGCCGGCGCGACGCCACGCTCAGCCAGCAACGCTCCGGCCCCGAGGGCGCCTACGTCACGCCCGGCGGCCCCCGTGCGCCCGGCGTCTGGGCGCGTCGCTACTACTCCGGTGCGGGCGGCGAGCTGACCATCCCCCTGCTCGGCGAACGGCAACGTCGCCCATGGCTCCACTCCGCCGAAGTCTCGCTCGGCGCACGCTACGACGCCGAGGGTGACTACCCTCACGCGATCCCCGCGCTCGCGGCGGCGAAGCTCACCTTCACGCCCGACTTCGCCGTGCGCGCCTCCTACGCCGAAGGCTTCACCCCACCCACCACCAACGATCGCACGCTCGTCCGCGTCACGCAGCCGCGCACCGGCTCCTCGCTCGCGCTCGAGGATCCCCTGCGTCCCGGCCAACCCATGCCCGATCTCGTCACTCAGGTGCTGGGCGGCAACCCCGGCCTCCAGCCCGAGACCTCGACGGCCCGCGACCTCGGTGTCGTGTTCACCCCGCGTTTCGTTCCCGGCCTCTCGCTCAACGCCAGCTATTTCCGGATCAACAAGCACAACCTCATCCGCAGCTCCGGCCAGCAGGACTTCGCCACCACCGCGCGTTTTTTCCCCCACTACATCCTGCGCGACTCGCCCACCGCCGCCGACACCGCCGCCGGCCGCCCCGGCCCCGCCAACACTTTCATCAACATCGCCGTCAATGTCGCCAACGTGTTCACCGACGGCACGGACTACCGCCTGCGCTACGAGCTCCCGAAGTTTTCCTGGGGCCAGCTGCGCTGGGATGCCAGCTACACCGCGACCAAGCGCTTCGATTACCGCATCACGCCCACGAGCGCCGTCACCAGCTCGATCAACGCGCAGCGCGGCACCGGCTTTCCCATTGTGAAGGCCCATCGCCTGCGCTCGACCGTCGAGTGGACGCGTGACGTTTGGGCCGCCAGCCTCACCGGCACCTACGGCAACCACTACGAAACCACCACGACCGCGCCCAGCGCCTACAACCCCACTGGCCTCGGCTTCGACGGCCCGAGAATCCGCGGCGCGCTTACCTTCGATGCGCAGATCTCTTTTCGCATCCCGTATGCCCAGCAATCGGCGCGCTGGCGCCACTGGCTCGCCGGCACGAAGTGGACGCTCGGCGCGCTCAACTTCCTCGATAGGAGCCCGGCGATTATCAACAACTCCGGCTCCGGTTTCTACGACGCCTCGTTCGATCCGCGCCTGCGGTTTGTCTACCTCTCCGTGCGCAAGTCGCTCTGAGCCGCTGCCCGCCCCGCTCGCGTGAACCTCCACCGGCAACTCCACGCCATGATCGTCGCAGTGCTGCTGCCCGTCGTCGCCGGCATCCTCACCATGCGCGGCGCCGTCGTGACCGACGCCGACGGAGACTGGCGGGCCTACCAAGCCACCCTGAACGAACGGCCCCCGAAACCCCTCGCCGAGATGACCGCGCTCGAGCGCGAACAAATGTATGAGCGCCACTATCGCGCAATGCGGATCAGCGCGCTCGCCTTCCTCGAAAATCACCCGACCGATCCGCGGCGCTGGGAAATCATCCTGCAGCTGAATCCCCTCGCCCCGCGTTTCGTGACGCAGTGGCGAACCGACGACCAGGGCCGGCCCGACGCCGAAATCGATCACGCCGCCGTGACCGCATGGGAAAAGAAAGTGGCGGAGCTTCACGCCGCGCTCGCGGCCGCCACCGATGCGCCCGCGGCCGTGCGTGAGCGCTTTGCCGTGCAGGAGGCGCTCAAGCCATTCGCCGCCGCGACGGCCGCGCAACGCACCGGCGCGGCGGTCGACCTCACCGCGCTGCGCGCGCAGCTCGACGCCTTTGCCGCACGGCATCCATCCGCGGCGGGCGGCGTCCGGATCGCGCAGTCCTACATGCGCCTCGTTGAGCAACTGGCCCCGGATCGCGTCGACTCCGAGTGGTCCGCGCTCAGCACGAGCCCGAGCCAGGTCATCGCCGAGCTCGCATCGGGCAAGATCCGCGCGGCAACGATCTTCAAAGACCCGCTCGAACTCACGTTCACCGCCGTCGACGGCCGCACCGTGGACCTCGCGAAACTCCGCGGCAAGGTCGTGCTCGTGGATTTTTGGGCCACCTGGTGCGGCCCGTGCATCGCCGAGCTGCCCAACATCAAGCAGGTCTACGCCGCCTACCGTCAACGCGGCTTCGAAGTCGTCGGCATCGCGCTGGAAGATGCGAAATTCCGGGCCGGCGACGCGGCCGAGCAGCGCACCGCGAAGTTGCAGCAGGCGAAAAACATCCTCTCCGATTTCACCGCCAAACACGCCATGCCGTGGCCGCAGTTTTGCGACGGCGAATATTGGCGGACCGCCTTCGCCGCGAAATTCGGCATCAAGTCCATCCCCGCGATGTTCCTCCTCGACCGGCAGGGTCGCGTCGTCTCCACCGACGCCCGCGGCGAAAAACTCGCGGCCGAGGTCGCCCGCCTGCTCGCCCCCTGAATCCCATGCGACATTTCCTCCCTCCCTTTCTTGCGCTCATCGTGGCGGTTTCGTCGGTCGCGGTGCGCGCGCAGCCCAACGCCGATGCCGACCATGCGGCGTTCAACGCGCTGCTGGCCGAAAAGCCACCCGGCACAGCGAAGGAACTCGGCAACGAAAGATACCTCACGTGGGTCGCCGCCCAGCGCGAAAAGATCGCCGCAGCCGGGCTCGCGTTTCTCGACCAACACCCCGCCGACGCGCGCCGCTGGGACCTGGCCATCTCCCTGCTCGGGCAGCCGCCTTTGTTCGTCAAACGCTTCGGCCCCGACGTGGAGACCAAGGGCCTCGCTGCCGCCGAGATCGACGAAGCGGCTAAAGCCGCGTGGGAAGCGCGCGGCGACGCGCTGCGCCGGACGCTGCTGGCCTCGCCGGACGCGACACCTGTCCAGAAGGAGCGGATGGACTGGTATTTCTTCGCGCGAGACTTTCGCGCGACGACCGCGGCCAAGAACAAAGGGGAGAAATTCGACTACGAACCGTTTCGCCAGCGCTTTCGCGCGTATGTCGCCACCTACGGCTCGCTGCCCGCGGTGACGACGCGCGCCGCCGACTACCTCGGAGCGCTTGAGCGCGCGCTGCCCGGCGCGGGCGC
>JBEANZ010000038.1:0-3053 GCA_041165185.1 Verrucomicrobiota bacterium
CCACGGTGGTGGGTTTGCCGGCGACAAAGACAGGGCGGGTCCGGCCGAAGAGCCCTTTCCACGCGGGGCCCGACTTGGCGATGGCGGCGTTCTCCTCGGCGGCGTGACAGGCGACGCACGCGAACATCTGCGCGAGGCGTTGGCCTTCCGCGATGCTCACGGGGCCGGTCGCGGTGGCGGCGAGCACGCGCGGCGTGAGATCGATGGCGAGGTCGCCGAAGCCTTCGGCAACAGGATTGAACTTCGCGAGGGAGTAGGGGGTGGTGTAGGCGTTTTCGTCGAAGGCGAGGCCGGCGGCGGTGGCGAGCGACCAGCCGACCCGGAGCTGCATCACCGGCTTCATGCCGGGCACGGCGATGAAGACAGCGCGGCCGTCGCGCGAGAGATAAGCGGCGCTCGGCACGAGCGAATCCTGACCCGGCGTGCCGTCGGCCTTGAACTGCGGCGAGCCGTATTTGAAGGTGCGTTGGTAGGCCCACGTTTGGAGCGAGTAGTTCGCGGGGTCGGCGGCTTTTTTCGGATCGAGGGCGACGTCGAACTTCAGCAACACGCCGCGATCCGTCGGGACGATTTCGCGCGGGATCGTGACGGGCGCGCCGGTGTAGCGCACGCGGCCGAAGCCGGCGCCGACGTCGAGGACGTTGCCCCAGCCGAGCACCTGAAAACCGGCGACGTAGAACTGGCCGTCGCGCGGATGCACGGAGCCGTTGAGCGGCGTGAATTCGAAGGCGCGCGTGACGCTCACGACGGCGGCCTGGAGGCGCGGCGTGCGCTCGTTGAGGAGCACGCGGAAGAGCTCGGGCTTGTTGAAGCCGATGTGGACGAGGGCGTCGTTGAGCGGACCGAGCTGGGCGTCGAAGAGCCACGCCTGCGAGAGGGCGGAGGTGTTGACGGGATGGGGAATCCACGTGAGCGGCTCGGCGGGCGGGGCGGGGTATTTTTCCTTTTCCTGAAACGGCGCGAGGAACCCGTAGAACTGCCGGTCGCGCACGACGTGGAGGGGCGTGGACGGAATGTATTGGCCCTGTTGGTCGCTCGCGGTGACGAGGCCGGTGCGGACGTTGACGCCGAGGTTGGGCTGGCGAAAACCGTAGCCGAGCACGGTCGCGGTGCGGCCGTCGGCGGAGAGGCGGAGGACGCTGCCGTTGTGTTTGCCGAGCGTCATCGCCTGCTGGCCGCCCTTGGCGATCACGAATTCGCCGCCGGGCGCGAGACGGATAGTCGCGGGAAATTCGCGCATGTCGGCGGTCTGCGCGAAACAGTTAGCGAAGAGCTCGTGGACGTCGGCCTCGCCGTCGCCATCGGTGTCGCGCAGGCGCCAGACGCCGTTTTTGTCGAAGGCGAAAATCTCGTCGTCGCGGATCGCGACCGTCATCGGTTCGTGCAGGCCGGAGGCGAAGCGCCGCCAGCGCACGCGGTCCGCCGGATCGTCGAGGCCGCGCACGAGCCAGACGTCGCCGTCGAGCGTGGGCATCACGCCGGTGCCGTCGGCGAGGAACTGGATGTCGCCGGGGCGCAGGCCGCGGCGCCACGGATTTTTTTCGGGCAACGCGATGTGATCGACGACGTAGGCGTCGCGCGCGTTGGAGAGTTTGATCGAGGTCGTGACTTCCTGCGGCCAGCGCGGGGCGGGGCGTGCGGCGGGGATCGCGCGCGGGGTGAGCGCGGCGACGGTGCCGCCGGGCGTGATCGCGATCGCGAGCGCGAGCGGTTGCGGACGCGCGGGGAGGCGGACGGTCCACGCGGATTTTTCCTCGGCGAGCACGGCGACGCCGCCGGTGGACGCGAGCGCGACGGCGGTGCCGGGAATCTTGCGGCCGAGAATCAGGCGGAGCGGGGCGGGGGAGGCTCCGACCTCGAGGTGGCGCTCGATCACGGGCTGGCCGTTTTGCTCGGAGGTGGTGAACCACTCGCGGACGGCGGCGCCGCCGGCGGAGTATTCGAGGACGACGCCGTCGCGGACGAGGCGGAGGGCGTTGAAGTGGCCGAGTGATTCGGGCAGCGGACCGCGGCCGACTTCGTCGGGGCTGGGAGAGGGCTCGCGCGGATCGGTGAGGGTGAGTTGTTCGCCGGCTTGCCAACCGGCGTAGATGCCCGCGGCGAGCCAGATGGTGCCGTCGGGGGAGGGGAGGTTGGTTTGGCCGCCGGGGGTTTTGCGGCTGACGTCGTGATAGGAGCCGGGGGCGAGGGCGGTGGGTTTCACGCCGGCGCCGCGCCAGAGCGCGGAGACGCGGAGCAAATCGGGATCGAAACACGCCCAGCAGTCGCGGCCGAGACTCAGGATGAGGCCGCGCGGGGTGAGGTTGTCGGCGGGGAGATCGGGGCCGGACTGGCGGGCGTCGAGGACGCTGGAGAAAAACGGGAAGTCGGGCTCGACCCACGCGGCGCGCGGGGAATCGGCGGAGGGTGCGACGGGCGCGGCAGGGCGCGGGCGGGCGTTTTTCTTTGCGGCGGCGGGTTCGGCGGCGGGGAGCGAGACGGCGGCGGCGAAGAGCGTGAGGAGGAAGCGGAGGGAGGGGCGGCGCACGGTGGGAAGCGGTGAACGGAGCGGGACGATCAGGGGCGGAGGGGAGGGGCGTCGAGGGGATTTGGCGGGGAGGAGGGCGGGCCGCCAACTTGTGTGTAAAAAAGGGGGATAGGCCCTACGGCGGGCGGGACGGAACCGGCTGAAGCCGGAACTACGAACGGGGGGCCACGCGCTCGAAGGTTGAGCGGTGAAAGAGGAGGGCGAAAAAAAGCCGCCCGGATTGCTCCGGGCGGCTTTGAGTTTTGGGCGACGGGCGCGGGAGGCGTTATTCCTTCTTCGCGGCCTCGTCGAGGATGTCGCCGAGGTTCATCATGTCGTTGCTGACATTCCGATTGAGCGACTCGTAGGCCGAGGTCTCGGCGGCGAGTTGATCGGAGGAGTAGTTCGCGGCCTTGATAGAGAGGCCGAGGCGGCGCTCTTCGCGATCGATTTTGATCACGCGGGCGCTGACCTGCTGGGCGGGCTTGAGCACGTCCTTGATCTTGTCGATGCGCTCCTCGCTGATTTGCGAGATGTGCACGAGGCC
>JBEANZ010000039.1:0-2632 GCA_041165185.1 Verrucomicrobiota bacterium
GAGCAGGCCGCCGTTGCTGCCGCCCATGATGCCGAGATGCGACGGCGAGGTGATGCGCCGCTTGATCAGGTCTTCCGCGATGGCGATGAAATCGTCGTAGGCGCGCTGGCGGTTGGCCTTCAACGCGGCCTGATGCCACGCGGGGCCGAACTCGCCGCCGCCGCGGATGTTGGCGAGGACGAAGACGCCGCCGCGCTCGAGCCACGCCGCGCCGCGGCCGGCGCTGTAGCTGGGCGTCATCGACACCTCGAAGCCGCCGTAGCCGTAGAGCAGCGTGGGCGCGGTGCCATCGAGCGCGAGGCCGCGGCGCGCAACCTGGAAATAAGGCACGCGCGTGCCGTCCTTCGACACCGCCTCGTGTTGCGTGACGGCGAGGCCGTCGGCGTTGAAGAACGCGGGCAACTGCTTCAGCAACTCGCGCTCGGGTCGGCCGAGCGTGCCGCGATAGAGCGACGTCGGCGTGAGAAAATCCGTCACGGACAGCCAGTAGTCGTCGGACTCATCGTCGATCGCACTCGCGCTGATCGAGCCGAATTCGGGGGCGGGCAGCGGCGTGCGCGACCACGTGCCGTCGGCGCGGGGCGTGAGGACGAAGAGCTTGTTGCGCACCTGATCGAGCTCGTTGACGATGAGGCTGTGGCGCGTGTGGCTGCGGCCGGCGAGCGACGTGCGCGGGCCGGGCGTGAACAGCACCGCGAAGTCGCGCCCGCCCGCGAGAAACTTTTCCCACGGCGCGGCGAGGAGCGCGCCGGCCGGGTGGGTCTTGCCGCCGACGGTCCAGGCCGAACGCAGCTCGACCGTGATGAACTCGCGAAACGTGCCCATCGTCGCATCCTCGGGCAGGTCGAGTTTGACGAGGTCGTCGCCGACGCGGAGGTAGGAAGCTTCCTTGAAGAAGGCCGGCGTGCGCTGGACGAACTCGCGGTGAAACCCCGGCTCGTCCGACGTGGAGCCTCTGGCGGCGACGTCCGCGACCTCGCCCGAAAACACGAGGCGCGCGGCGGCGAGCGGTGTGCCGCGTTGCCATTCCTTCACGAGCCGCGGGTAACCGGAACTCGTGAGCGAGCCCGCGCCGAAATCGGTGCCGACGTAAACGCTGTCGCGGTGCCGCCAATCGATCTGGCTCTTGGCCTCGGCGAGCGAGAAACCGTCGGCGACAAACCGTTTCGCCACGACGTCGAACTCGCGCACAACGACGGCGTCGCCGCCGCCGCGCGAGAGGTTGAGCAACACGCGATCGTAGGTCGGACGGAGAAAGTTCGCGCCCTTCCACACCCAGTTTTCCTTTTCGCCGGCGGCGAGCGCGTCGAGGTCGAGCACGGTTTCCCACGCGGGCTCGGCCTTGCGATATTCGGCGAGCGAGGTGCGGCGCCAGAGGCCGCGCACGTGCTGCGCGTCACGCCAGAAGTTGTAGTAGAACGCGCCGCGCTTCGCCACGTCGGGGATGCGCGCCGTCGAGTCGAGGATCGCGAGCAGGCGGTCGTGGATGGGCTTGAAGTCGGGCGAGGCCTCGAGCTCGCGCTGCGTGCGGGCGTTGTGTTCGCGCGCCCAGGCCAGCGGGCGCTCGCCGCCCACGTCCTCGAGCCAGAGGTGCGGATCGGGCGCGGCGGATTGGGCGGGCAAGGGCGAGGGGAGAGGAGCATGAGGGCGCAGAGGAACGGGGCGACGGTCGGGAATTTCATCCCCGAAGGCTCGCCCGCCCCCGGGGCGCGCCAAGCCAAAACGCGCGGCGGTCGCACGCCGGGTGCAAAGGCTCACCCCGCGTTTTGCAACTCGTGACTCAGCACGCTCAACGCGTAGACCGCCGCCGTCTCGCAGCGCAGCACGAGCGGCCCGAGCGTGATCGGCTCGAAGCCGGACGTGTGCGACACGCTCATCTCCGCCGGCGTGAAATCGCCCTCGGGCCCGACCAGCCACAGGGCCGTGCGCGGCGCGCGGCCGTGCGCGGCGTGAAAATTCGCGAGCACGGTCCGCAGGGATTTCGCGCCGGGTTGCAGGCTCGCGATCAGTTTCAGATCGTAACCGCGCGCGCCGGCCATGAACGCGGCGGCGTTTTCCACCGGGGCGATTTCCGGGAGAAACGGATTGCCACACTGCTTCGCGGCCTCGAGCGCGGCGGTGCGCCATTTGTCGGCTTTCCGGTCGGAGCGCTCGCCGTCGAGGTGCACCTGCGTGCGTTCGCTCTCGAGCGGCACGATGCGCGCGGCGCCGAGCTCGGTGGCCTTGCGCACGATGGCGTCCATCCCCGGCCCTTTCGGCAACGCCTGCCCGAGCGTGATGGCGAAAGGGAGCGGCTTGGTCTTCTGCGCAAACCGCACGCGGAGCACGGCGGCGTTTTTTCGCGCCTCGGCCAGCGCGCAAATCCACTCCGCCCCGCGCCCGTCAAACGCCACCACGGTGTCGCCCACGCGCGCGCGGTTGACGACGACGAGATGGTGCGACTCGTCCGACGACAAGGTGAGCGTGGCGGGCTCGGCGACGGCGGGAGCGCAGTGGGCGCGAAAATCGGGCATGGCCCCACGATGGCCACCGCGCCCGTCGGCGCCAGAAAACAGTCGCGCCTCCAGTCGCGGAGGAGGCGTCCCGCCTCATGCCTTGATATCCCCGACTCTCGGCCCCCCCCCCCCCCCCC
>JBEANZ010000040.1:0-4603 GCA_041165185.1 Verrucomicrobiota bacterium
CGTCCGTCCCCCGTCCGCTACGTGCTCGTCGCGCTCGCCGCCGCCTCCGCGCTGCTCTCGAAGCCGATGGCCGTCACGCTCCCCGCGACCCTACTGCTCCTCGATTTCTGGCCGCTGCGCCGCTGGCCGGAAAAATCCTGGCGCGCGCTCGTCGTTGAAAAACTTCCCATCCTCGCCCTCAGCCTCGCCCTCAGCGCCATCACGATCGTCGCGCAACACTCCATCGGGGCCGCGAACTACGGCGCACGCTTCGGCCTCGCCGACCGCCTCGGCAACGCCCTCGTCTCCTACGTCCGCTACCTTGGGAAGCTCGCGTGGCCGCAGACCCTCGCACCGTTCTACCCGCATCCGGGCGCGTGGCCTGCGTGGACCGTCGGCGGCGCGGCGCTATTGGTCGTCGCCGTTGGGGTCGCCGCGTGGTGCTGGCGCGCGCACCGGCCGTGGCTCGCGTTTGGCTGGGCGTGGTATCTCGGCACGCTCGTCCCCGCGATCGGGCTGGTTCAGGTCGGTGCGCAGGCGATGGCCGACCGCTACTCGTATTTGCCGCAGCTCGGACTCTACACGGCGCTCGCGTGGGGCGCCGCCGAACTCGCCGTCGCGCGTCCGCGCCTCCGCCCGGCGCTCGTCGCCGCCTTCGTCGTTCTCCTTGCGGCTTTCGCCGTGCGCACGTGGCGGCAGGTCCCCGCGTGGCGCGGCAGCGTCGCGCTCTACGAGCAGGCCATCGCCTCCGGCGAGGACAACGCCACGCTCCGCTATCTGCTCGCTGTCGCCTATGCCGCCGCCGGCCGGACCGAGGCCGAGGTCGCCGCGCAGTTCCGTCGCGCCATCGAAATCCGCCCCGACTACATCAACGCCCACACGCAGCTCGCATCGTTTGCCCTGCGCCGGGGCGACCTCGCGGAGGCGCGTCGCCGGCTCGACGAGACGTTTCGCCACGAGTCGCGCAATCCCAGCGTCATCAAGAGCCTCGGCTCGCTCGCCAAAATCGAGGGCGACGTCGCGCGCGCCCGCGCCCGGTTTGAGGAGGCGCTGCTTCTTCAGCCAAATCACGTCGAGAGCCACTACGAACTCGCGCAGCTCGATTTCCAAGCGCAGCAGCTCGACTCCGGCCGCGCCCACCTCGAGGCCATCTTGCGGACCGAGCCGTGGAATTTTGGCGTCACCACGGAGCTTGGCATCCTCCTCGCCAACATCGGCCAGCGCGCCGAGTCCCGCCGCCTCCTCGAACGCGCCCTCTGGATTAATCCGGCTCACGCGCCCGCCCGCACCAACCTCCGCGCGCTCGACGAACTCGAGCGCGCGAAGTAGTCGGGCGCGCACGTCGCGCCGCGGTATTAGCCTTCCAGCCCAGATTGCGTTCGGTCCCGCCTACGCCTACGCCGTCGCCGCGGCCGCCGCCTCGCCCACCGCCGCCGCGACGCGCGCCTCGATCTCGGCGAGCGCGATTTTCGCGATGTCCTTTTTCGTGCGCCACTTCAGCTCGACAACGCCTTCCTTGAGGCCCTTCCCACCGATCGTGATCCGCAACGGGATGCCGATGAGATCGGCGTCCTTGAATTTCACCCCGGGCCGCTCCGCGCGGTCATCGACGAGCACGTCGGCGCCAGCGGCCTCGGCGGTGGTCGCGATTTTTTTTGCGAGGTCCATCGCCTCCGGCAACTGCGGATCGAGCACGCACACGAGCACCTGAAACGGCGCGACCGCCCACGGCCACACGATGCCGTCCGCGTCATGGCTCTGCTCGATCACCGCCTGCATCGTGCGGCTGATCCCGATGCCGTAGCAGCCCATCACCATCAGGTGCGACTGCTTCTGATCGTCGGTGAACACCGCGTTGAACTTCTCCGAATATTTCGTGCCGAGCTTGAAGATGTGCCCGACCTCGATGCCGCGTCGGCTCTGCAACGGCTGGCCGCTTTTCGGGTCCGGTTCGCCCGCGCGCACGCGGCGGAAATCCCCGAACTTCGTGATCGCGAGATCGCGCGTGACGTTGACGTTTCGCAGGTGAAACCCGTCCTTGTTCGCGCCCGTGGTGCCGTTGCCGACGAGCCGGATCGCGTGATCGGCGAACACCCCCGCGAGGGCCGCCGCGTTTTTGATCGTGCCGTTGACGACGCCGAGGCTGCCGGGCTTCGCGCCCATCACGGGCTCGATTTCCTCGGGCGTTGCGGGGCGGAACAACCCAAAACCCAGCGCGCCGAGTTTCGCCTCCTCGAGTTCGTCACAGCCGCGCAGCACGACGGCGAACGGCTTCCCGTCGCCGACGAAAATCAGCGTCTTGAACTGCTGCTCCGCCGGCACCGCGTAGGGCGCGGCGGCGAGCGCCGCGATGGTCACCACGCCCGGCGTCGCGAATTCCTGGAGCGCCCCGGCCGGCGCGGCGTCGGCGAAATCCGCCGGCACGAGCGCGCTCGTGGCCTTCTCGCGGTTCGCCGCGTAGCCGCTCGCCTCGCAGTAGATCACGTCGTCGTCGCCGACCTCGGCGGGCACCATGAACTCGTGCGAAAAATTGCCGCCCATCACGCCGGTGTCGGCCTCGACGGCGATGGCCTGCGCGCCGATGCGTTTGAAAAACGCCGCATAAGCCGCCTTCATCGCGAGGTAGCTCTTGATCGCGCCGTCGTCGGTCGTGTCGAACGAGTAGGCGTCCATCATCACGAACTCGCGCGCGCGCATGAGGCCGTAGCGCGGGCGGATCTCGTTGCGGAACTTCGTCGCGATTTGGAAAAAATTTTTCGGCAGGTCGCGGTAGCTGGTGATTTCCTGCTTCACGAGCGGCGTGATGACTTCTTCGTGCGTCGGCCCGAGCACGAACTCCGGCTCGCGCGGCGCGCGCTTGCCGTCGCCCGCGCTGTCGGCGCGAAACATGATCTCGCGCGCCGCCGCCCACCGCGGGCCCTGCTGCCAGTTTTCCACCGGATGCAGGTGCGGCATCTCCAACTCGATGCCGCCGCCGCGCTCGATTTCCTCGCGGCAGATCTCGGTGATCTTGCGCATCACGCGCAGGCCGAGCGGGAGGTAGGTGTAGAGGCCGCCGCCGAGTTTGCGCACGAGGCCGGCGCGCACGAGCAACTTGTGCGAGGCGATTTCGGCGTCGGCCGGGCTTTCCTTGAGCGTGGGGATAAAATACTGCGACCAGAGTTTCATGGAGGCGCGGACCGAATCAGCGGGTCCGGGGCGGCGCAAATTTATTTGCGGGTTGCGCCGTCCGCACCGTCAATCGCCGTCCATGCCCGCTCCGAATAACGCGCGCCGTCCGTGGCCGATGAAGTGGATCGTCGTCGCCATCGCCGCCGTGATCGTGCCCTACACGTTTCTCACGCTGCGCTATCGGCGGCCCGAGCGGCCCTTCGAGCCCTACGCCGACATGAAGAACCGCGCGAACACCCTGCGCCTCCTCTCTGCCGGCTTCCAACGCATCGCGCTCACCGCCGCCGTGCCCGCGACCGCCGCGCAGCCCGCGATGAACGCGACGATCGCGGCCGCGCCCGGCGGCGTGCCGGAGGCGTTGCGCGCGTCACTCGTGATGACGCCGCTGTTGCCCGCCGACATCACCGGCGTCGCCGCCGCGCCGTTCGCAAGCGTAGGCGCGCCCTACGCGATCCAGTTCACGTGCGAGTTTCCCGACAAGAAGCAGCAGCTCGCCGGCGCCGATCTCTACGTGCGCGGCGAGGAGGTGATCATCACGCCGGATTTTGAGAAACTCGCCGGCGGCCTGCTCGCGCGTTCGCGTGAAAACACGATCCTCCTCACCGTGCCCGCCGGCGCGCTCAAGCCCGGCGCGCTTCGCGTGACGCTCGTCGGCGAGCGCTCCTCGCGCACGTGGAGCGTGCAAGTGCATTGACGCGCCCCGGCGCCTGACCAACAACACGCGCCCACCACCACGATGAGCAACGGCCCCGGCCCCACCACCGCGTCGACGCACGCCACCGCCACCACGATCAAGCCCACCGATCTGCGCGGCATCCTGAAATACGTGCCGCGGTTCCAGGGGCAGATTTTCGTCATCGCCATCGACGGCGCGATCGTGGCCGACGAGAATTTCGGCAACCTGCTCGTCGACATCGCCGTGCTCCGTTCGCTCGGCATCAAGCTCGTGCTCGTCCACGGCATCGGCCACCAGCTCCAGGAGCTCTCGGCGATGCGCAACATCCCGATCACGAACACCGACGGCACCGGCCTCACCGACGCCGCCACGCTCGACCTCGCGATCCGCGCCTCCTCGCGCGTCTCGCACGCGCTCGTTGAGGGGCTCACGCAAAACGCGCTGAAGTGCGCCACGACCAACTCCGTGCGCGCGCTCCCGCTCGGCATCCTGCGCGGCGTGGACCAGCAGTTCACCGGCAAGGTCGAGCGCATCGACAAGGATTTCCTCACCGAGCTCATCGACCGGCAGGTCGTGCCCGTGGTCTCGCCCGTGGCGTTCGGGCCCGACGGCAAATCCCTGCGCGTGAACTCCGATCTCCTCGCCGCCGAACTCGCCGAGGCGCTGCACGCCACGAAGATCGTCTACCTCACGCCGGCGCCCGGTCTCGAAATCGACGGTGAGATCCGGCGCGACATTCCGGTCGATGCCTTGCGGAAGATGCTTGAGGAACAACCC
>JBEANZ010000041.1:0-5460 GCA_041165185.1 Verrucomicrobiota bacterium
AGCGGCGGTCGTAGTCCACAGGACAACAGAGGGCGGCTTCGGGGGCCTTGGCGGCGGCGGCGTAGCGTTGTTTGACGGCGAGTTCGGCGGGCATGGACGGAATCAGAGGAGTTGTTGCAGATCGGATTTGGGCATTGCGCCGGCGAGGAGGTAGATTTTCCCGTCGCGTCGCCACGCGGTGCTCGTGATGCCGGCGTCGACAAAAAATTCCGTCGCGGCGCCGAGCGTGACTCCGGGCAACTCAGAGGCGTTGACGACGAACACATCGACGTGGCGCCCGCCGGATTTGATGCAGAGCATCGTGACGTGGTGGCCCTGCCAGCCGACGATTTTGCAGGCGGCGATGCCCTTGGCGGCGAGCGAAGCGGGCAGCACGAAGTCGGCGGTGCCTTGGTTCTCGGTGAGCCATTTCCGGTAGCCGGCTTCGTCGAGGCCCATGACGTCGACGTGATCGCTCATGTCGGACGCGGTCGCGGCCATCGCGCCGCGGAACGCGGCGAAGTCGGCGACGTTCGCGGTGCTGGTCGCGGTGGTGGCGCTGGCGACGGTTGTGGTCTTTGCCGGGGAGCGCAGGAGCGAGCCGGCGGCGATGAACAGGAGCGCGAGGCACGCGGCGGCGGCGAGCCAGCGCGGGTTGCGCCACCACGCGGCGCGGCGGGCTGTCGTGCGCGCGAGCAGGAGCTGGGCGGCGAGGTCGGAGGGCACGGGGCGGCCGCGAATTTTCGCGGAGAACGCGCGGTCGAGCGCCTGCTGCTCGGCGAACCAGCGCGCCAGCTCGGGATCGCGGCGCACGAGAGCCAGCGCCTCCTGAAATTGCGGATCGTGGGCGTCCTCGCTGTTTGGGCGGTAGGCCCCGAGGATGAATTGGGCTTCTTCTCGGTTCATGGCGTTGCGGATTTGAACCGCCGCGGGGCCGGCAGCGGGATCACGTTGGAAGTTTCGGCGCCGGCGGCGGACCGCGCGGTCACGACGGTGCGGAGGATGGCCTTGGCGCGCGCGAGGCGCGACATGACGGTGCCTATGGGCACGTCGAGCAGCTCGGCGATCTCGCGATACGAGAGGCTCTGCAGGTAAAAGAGCATGAGCGGCGTGCGGTGGTGCTCGTCGATTTCGTTGAGCGCCTCCATCACGGTGGCGCCGTCCATTTTGTCCACCATGTCGGCGGTGAGCGCGGGCAGCTCCGGCTCGGCGACGGAAAACTCGAGGTGCGGGAAACGTTTTTCGTGGCGCTTCCAGCCGAGAAACACGCGGTAGAGTGTCGTGAAGAGCCAGGATTTCACCTTGGTGCGATCGCGGAGCTGACCGCTTTTGCCGAGGAGCCGGCAGTAGGATTCCTGCGTGAGATCGCGCGCATCCTCGGGATTGCGCGCAAGGCTGAGCGCGAACCGGTGCAGGTCCTCGTGATAGAGCGCGACGGCTTGTTCATAGTCCACTTCGTCCACGCGGATGAGAGGGCCGGGGCGGGATCCTATTCCACGCGCGCAGACGATTTTCGGGTCCGACCGGGCGCGGAAAAATTTGGGGCCGGGCGATGGAATAAGGCGCGCGGTCACCCGTCCCATCGACGCATCGCCAACCCAAAATCGAAACACCGTCATGATGAAAACATCCGCCCGCATCGTCATCCTCGCCGCGCTTCTCGGAGCCGCGGCCACCGCGCCCGCGCTCGCCTCCGGCAGCTACGGCAGCCGTCCGCCAAAACCGCCCACCACCGCCGGCGGCGCCATGAAAATGGACCAAGAAAAATACGGCCTCGGCCAAAAAGTTTACGAGGGCTCCGCGATGACGCCCGGCGGCGGCAACGCCGATGCGCAGCGCGCACGCCTCCAGTCTGCGCAGGCCATGCTCCCCGCCGACGCGATGAAGGCGAAGGACCTCCCCGCGCTCGCCGGCAAACTCTCCGCCGTGCAACTCGAGGCCCTCGAGTATTTCGTCGCGCAGCGCTTCGGCATGAAGAAGTGAGCCGGCGCCTCCGCGTTTCCACGTTTTCCATCCCGACATTTTTTTCCACATGAAGCATCTCACCCTTTTCAAACTCGCCGCCGTCGCCGCCGCACTCGCCGCCACCGCCCAGCGCAGCTCCGCGCAAACCGTCTGGCTAGCCGAACCCGGCGCGCTCGTCGTCACGCCGATCTACACGGCGCAATCGTTCGACGAATTCTACGTCGGCACCGCCAAGATGAAACTGCCCGACGACATCACGCAGCGCACCACGTCGCTGCGTTTCGACTACGGCCTGGCCCCGCATCTCGCGCTCGACGCCACCATCGGCTACACCACGGTGAAATTCTCGCCGCCCGGCGCGAACTTCAAGCGCAGCGGCCGCGACGACACGCGCCTCGGGCTCAGCTACGCCTTCCTCACCGAGAGTGCCGACCGCCCAGCAGTCACGTGGCGCAGCGGCCTCATCCTCAACGGCAGCTACGACGTGCCCAACACCCTACCGCCGATCAATCCCGGCGACGGCGCGAGCGGCTTCGAGAGCTCGCTCTCCATCGGCAAATCGTTCGGCGAAGGCTTCGCCGCCTACGGCGAGATCGGCTACCGCAACCGCAACCACAACGTGCCGGACGATATTTTCTACAGCATCGGCGCCTCGAAACAGTTCGGCGGATTCGGCGTGAATGTCGGCTACCGCCGCACGCAGGGCCTGAGCGGCGGCGACATCGGCGGGCCGGGCTTCGGCACGCGCGTCGGTTTCCCGCAGGTGAAGGAAGTCGCGGGCTTCATCGAGGGCGGCCTCTCGTTCACCGATAGCGGTGGCCGCAGCTACCAGCTCACCGGCGCGAAATGCGTGGGCGACATCCGCAACTCCGGCCGCGCGAAAGTCGTTTCGTTCAGCATCAGCCTGCCGTTCAAGCTCTGAGCTTTTCTTGGGACAGGTTGGTTTGTTCGACGACCCGCCCTGCGAGCGCTGCGACGCTCCGGGGCGGGTTTCTATTTTTTGCGCCGCCAGTCCCACAGCGCCGCGACGGCGATCACGCCAAACTCCACCGGCCGGAGCCACGCCGGATGGCCGAAATTTCCGAGCGTCGCGTCGCCGAGATTGAGGCCCGTGACGTAAGTCAGGCTCACCGCCGCGAGCGCCGCGATGCCCGTCACCGACGGCCGCTGCGCGACAAACGGCCACAGCCAGAGCGCATACCACGGGTTCGCCACGGCCGAGAGCAGGAGAAACGCGCCGTAAACCCACGCGCCGGGCGGCGGTGCGGCCACCGGCGATTTTGTCCAGCGCAGAAACAACGCGAGCCACACCGCGCCAAACGCGACCGCACACCCCGCGCGCGCGATCGCGGGCGACGCCACGGCGGCCACGAGCGCGTGGACGCTGGAGTTGAATTCCCACTCGCCCGCCATCGCGCGCAATCCCGCGAGATCCGCCGCGCTCCCGCGCAACCAGAACGGCCCGTAGAAAACCAGCACCGCTCCGGCCGCCGCCACCCATGCGCGCCACCCGAGCCGCCACAGCACAAATGGCGCGAGCAGCACCGCGAAGATCTTTGCCGCCACCGCCGCACCGAGCACCGCGCCCGCCGCGATCCCGCGCCCGCCCGCGCCGAGCCGCCACGCCGCGACGAGCAGCGTGAGCGCGAGCGCATCCGGATGGGCGTTGAAGCCCGTCTCGAAAATCGCGAGCGGACACCACGCGAGCAGCAGCCGCGAGCGCGCGCTCAGCTCTCCCCACAGCAACGCGAAGATCGCGAGCTCCGCCCCGAGCAAGATCAGTTTCCACGGCCACAGCCGCGTCGGCGCGATCGCGTGCGCCGCGCGAAACGCCCACTGCGTCGCCGGCCCGTAAACCGTCGGCACATCGGGATGGTTGATCCGATCGAGCACCGCGCGAAACTCCGGCGTGATCGTCTCGTCTGCGAAACGCGCCTGCGGCGGCTCCGCGTAGGGATCACCGGTCGCGGCGAAGCGATACCCGTCCCACAGAAAGCGATGATGGTCGTCCTCCATCACCGGCACCGCGAAAAACGCGATCAGCCGAAAGCCGAGCGCGAATCCCAAAGTCATCGCAGCCGAAGCGCGTGGCGCGCGCCACACCGCCCAGCCGAGCGCCGCCCATGCGACCGCCATCGTCGCGAGCATCGCGACGAGCGGAGCACCCGCGGTGTGCGACTGCCAGGCGAGCGCACCCCACGCCGCCGCCGAGACGCCGCCCGCCACGGGCAGAACGGCGTTGCGGAGAACAGGGGGCGAAGCTGGGGTCACCAGCATACGATGGAGAAGGGCCCGTCGTATTCCGCTCGACCCGCAATCACCCTCGCCGTCGAGGCGGATTCGGCTGGCGAGGTCGGTTTGCCGACGCCCGGCACGATTTTGGTTTGAGCGGGAGGGCTTTCGTCTTCGGGCTGCGGTGCTCCGTTCCCATGAGGCCCATGTCATTTGCGGAATTCCAACTTTCGATCACGCGCGACGCGGCGCCGCCGCCCGAGGCGGGCGGAGCGCTCGCTGCGTTGTGGCATGATGCGCGCGACGACTGGACGCGCGCCCACGAGTGCGCGCAGGAGGAGGACGGCCGCGACGGCGCGTGGGTCCACGCCTACCTGCACCGCAAGGAAGGCGACCTCGGTAACGCGGGCTATTGGTATAGCCGCGCCGGCCGCCGCGCGCCCGCTGCCGGAGTGACGCTCGCGGCGGAATGGGAAAGCATCGCGCGGGCTTTGCTCGGCGCGTAACAGCAACCCCTCGACACCGCGCAACCGCGGCACCCCGCCACTGCGGACGATGGTCCGCTCGCTTCCGCCGCGTCGCGCCGACCGCGTTGCACTCGCCGCGCCGCGCCAACCGCGCCGCGCCTATCGCGGCGCGCTGCCCGGCCGCGCGAACTGCGGCTCGCGCATGTAGGTTTCGTCGGCGATTTTGCGCACAAAGCGCCCGGGCTCGGGCACCGATTTGTCGGCCATGTTGGCGAGGTCGGCGGTGTCCGACATTTTTCTCAAGCGCTCATCCTCGGCATACATCATCATCGCCCGCTCCTCGTTTGAGGCGGAGAGGAAGGGGAGGTGAAAGCGGTTCAGGACCTGATCCGTTTCGCTGAGGTAGCGGCGGATGGCGAGTTCGGCGAGGCCTTGCTTGGTGTGGATTTCGCGTTCCGAAAAAATCGGCGGCTTGGCCTCGCGCACGACGTATTTCGGGAGGCGGATGATGCCGTTCTTCGGCTTGTCGACCTCGCGGGCGTCCACCTCGTCCTCGGGTTTTTTCTCGGGCTTCGGCGGCGGCGGGGCGAATTTCGGCGCGACCGCCGCGAGCGCGGCGGCGGCCTCGGGCGAGATCGCGCGGTTGCGGCGCGGCGCGGGCGTGGGGACCGCGTTCGTGTCGGCGGCGCCTTTGGTCGCGAGCGGCACCGGGTTGATTGGCGAGGACGGCGCGGCTTGCGCGTGCGCCTCAGGGCTCGCGGCGAGCGCGGCGGCGAGGCCGAGGGGAACGAGGCGGAGGAAGCGGGACATGGGACGG